>DATBKR010000420.1:0-14917 GCA_036555805.1 Hyphomicrobiaceae bacterium
GGGCCCGCCGGACGGGTTTTATCTCTGGTTCGGGATCAGCGCCGCCATCCTCGGCCTGCTGACGCTGCGCTACTACTGGCGCATGGACGCCGACCGCTTCGAGGTGCTCAAGCTGCTGACCTCCTCGGTAATGCCGCTCGGCATCCTCACCGTCGTCGTGCTGGCGGTCATCCTGTTCGGCATCACCACCGCGACCGAGTCCGCGGGCGTCGGCGCCGCCGGCGCCGTCGTGCTGGCCTTCCAGGCGCGCACGCTGGACTGGAAGCGCACCAAGGAGGCGGTGTTCCTGACCGCCAAGACCACCGCCATGGTGTGCTGGCTGTTTGTCGGCTCGGCGCTGTTCTCCGGCGTGTTCGCCATTCTCGGCGGCCAGGCGCTGGTCGAGCAGTGGGTGCTATCGCTGAACATGACGCCGATCCAGTTCATGCTGCTGTCGCAGGCGATCATCTTCATCCTCGGCTGGCCGCTGGAATGGACTGAGATCATCGTCATTTTCGTTCCGATTTTCCTGCCGCTGCTCAAGCACTTCAACATCGACCCGGTGCTGTGGGGCGTCCTGGTGTTCGTCAATCTCCAGGCGGCCTTCCTCTCGCCGCCGGTCGCTATGTCGGCGTTCTATCTCAAGGGCGTGGCGCCCAAGCACGTCACCCTCAACCAGATCTTCGGGGGCATGATGCCCTACATGCTGGTGATCATCCTCTGCATGGTCATCATGTACATCTGGCCGGGCCTGACGCTGTGGCTGCCCAACTACCTCTATGGCCGGTAAGCGATGGACGAGACTGACCTGGTCGCATTGGGCGCCGCCGTAGCGGCCGCCAAGATCGCATCGGGCGAGCTGACGAGCGAGGACCTGGCCAAGGCCTGCCTCGCCCGCATCGACGCCATCGAGCCCCAGGTCCAGGCCTGGGCTTTCCTCGACCGCGAGCACGCGCTCGACCAGGCGCGCGCCGCCGATGTGGCCCGCCGCGAAGGCAGGGGCGTGGGCCCGCTGCACGGGGTGCCGGTGGGCGTCAAGGACATCATCGACACCGCCGACCTCCCCACCGAGCACGGCAGCGCCATCTTCAACGGCCGCCGCCCCTCCCAGGATGCGCCGTGCGTTACGGCGCTGCGCCGCGCCGGCGGCGTCGTGCTGGGCAAGACCGTCACCACCGAGCTTGCCACCAACACGCCGCCGCCCACGCGCAACCCGCTGAACCTCGCGCACACGCCGGGCGGTTCCTCCTCCGGCTCGGCCGCCGCGGTGGCCGCCGGGATGGTGCCGGCGGCGGTCGGCACCCAGACCGGGGGCTCGGTGATCCGCCCGGCCGCGTATTGCGGGGTCACCGGCTTCAAGCCCACCTTCGGCGTCATTCCCCGTACCGGGGTCCTCACCCAATCCGCCACGCTCGACACCATCGGCGTGTTCGGCCGTTCGGTGGAGGACGCGGCGCTCCTCGCCGATGCGCTGCAAGCCTTCGATGCGCGCGACCCGGCGAGCCTGAGCACCAGCCGCCCTCGCCTTCTCGCCACAGCCACCGAGGACTTCCCGTTGCCGCCGCTGCTGGCTTTCGTCAAGACGAGCGCCTGGGGGCAGGCCGAGCGGATCACGCACGAGGCGTTCGGCGAGCTGGTCGAGTCGCTGGGCGCGCAGGTGCAGGAGATCGACCTCGATCATACGACCGAGGCGGGCCTGGCCGCCGCCCGGACCATCCAGGACGTGGAACTGGCCACGAACTACGGGCCGCTGCTCGATCGCGCGCCGGAGCTGATGAGCAAGGGCCTCGCCGAGCGTGTCGAGCGGGGCCGGCGCGTACGGGGCGTGGACTATTGCGCCGCGCTGGCGCTGCGCGAGCGCTCCTACGCCACGGTGGAGGAGGTGTGCCTGAGCTACGGCGTGATCCTCACCCCGGCTGCGCCCGGCCCGGCGCCCAAGGACCTCGGCAGCACCGGCAACCCGGTATTCTGCGCCTTCTGGACCTACCTCGGCGCGCCGGCGGTCACCCTGCCGCTGCTCGAGGCCGACGGCATGCCCATGGGCGTGCAGCTGGTGGCCCGGCGCGGCGACGACGGCCGCCTCCTGCGCGCCGCCCGCTGGCTCATGCGCCACCTGCAGGAGGAGGCCTAACGTCCCACGGGGCGAGGCCCAGCGCCCCCTGCCGGTCCGACACCATGCCGTGGTGGAGCTATCCGTCGCTGGCGGCTGCGCAGCGCTGCCGAGGCATGCTGGCGCTCACGGATGAGCGCCGATCGGCCAGCGGTGAGAAAATCTCGGTGGCGTCGCCGCGCTTGACGCAATAAACGCTCTCAGATACCCAGCCATCTCCCCCTGCAGTGGAAAAATGTTCCAGCTGGCAGTCAAAGGCCGGGCTACGGGCCCGCAACCGGTTCAGGTCATGCTCGACGAGATGGACGTCAAGATTCTGCGCATCCTGCAGCAGGATTGCACCCGCTCCGTTGCCGACATCGGCAAGGAGGTGGGCCTTTCCACCACCCCGTGCTGGCGCCGCATCCAGAAGCTGGAGGAGGTGGGCATCATCAAGCGCCGCGTGGCTATCCTCGATCCGACGCTGGTCAATGCGGGCGTCACCGTATTCGTCTCCATCAAGACGGACCAGCATTCCCTGGCGTGGCTCGAGAAGTTCCACGCCGCCGTGGTGGATTTTCCCGAGGTGATCGAGTTCTACCGCATGAGCGGCGACGTGGACTATCTGCTGCACGTGGTTGTGCCGGACATCGCCTCCTACGACGCCTTCTACAAGAAGCTGATCTCGCGCATTCAGATCTCGAAGGTGTCGTCCGCGTTCGCCATGGAGCAGATCAAGTACACCACCGCGCTGCCGCTCGACTTCGCCCTCGGGCAGCATCGGGCCCAGACGACTCCGGGCGAGGCGCGGCGCCAGAGGGAGACGGTACGATGAGCGGAGAGGGCCCCGGCGGGCATACCGTTGCGCATGTGGCCTCGCTGGAGGAGATCAAGAGCTACAGCGGCATCGACTTCCTGCGCCGCATCGCCGACGGCAACGTGGCGCAGCCGCCCATCGCGGCCACCCTGGGCTTCCGGCTGGCCGAGGCGGCGCCCGGCTTCGTGCTCTTCACGATGACCCCGGAGTTGCGTCACTACAATCCCATCGGCACGGTGCACGGCGGCGTCGCCTCGACCCTGCTCGACAGCTGCATGAGCTGCGCGGTGCAGACGCACCTCGCCAAGGGCCAAGCCTACACCACCCTGGAGCTGAAGGTGAACCTTGTGCGCCCCATCACCGCCGCCACCGGCCCGATCCGCGCCGAAGGCCGCTCGCTGCACGTGGGCCGCCGCTCCGGCACCGCCGAGGGCAAGGTCCTCGACGCCAAGGGCAACCTGCTGGCCCACGGCACCACCACCTGCCTTATCTTCGAGATCTGACCGGGCGGATGGGGTCAGACGCCTCCCGCATATGGCGGAGTTTCATCGCAACCTGGAGGCGAGGGTTGTGACCCCGTTCTGGGCCCGCCGCCATTGCGCGCTGCACGCCCTCTCGTTGACACCCTGCGCGATCAGCGTAGACTGATGGCCATATCCAGGGGGGCCGGCGGTAGCCGGCTGAGACGGCGCTGAAACCCGCGCCGCCACCCTTTGAACCTGATCCGGGTCATGCCGGCGAAGGGACGGACCACCATGTCACACTCCAAGCAGATCGCCGCGCTGGTCGGGCCGATGCTCGTCGCCATCGGCATTGCCATGCCCAGCAATCGCAACCTTCCTTTCCTACAAGGCCTACGGGCCCGACACGTGAGGTGGAGATGAACAAGATCGCGCGCGCCAAGGACCTGATGGTCCCCAAGGTCACCACGGGGCCCATCAGCGCCTCGACCAAGGTCTATTCCTCGCCCGAAGGCCACGCCGACATCCGCGTGCCGTTCCGCGAGATCGCCTTGAGCGAAGGCGCCGGCGAACCCTCCTTCCGCGTCTACGACCCGTCGGGCCCCTATACGGACCCCGGCGCCGCCATCGACGTGGAGAAGGGCCTCCCGCGCATCCGCGCCGCCTGGGTGAGCGAGCGGGGCGGCGTCGAGACGTACCAGGGTCGCGAGGTGAGACCCGAGGACAACGGCAACGTCACCGGCCGCCACGCCGCCCGCGACTTCCCCAACAAGCCACGACCCATGCGGGCCACATCGGCAGCGCTCGCAGCAAGCGTCCCCTCCCCCCTTGTGGGGGAGGGACAGGGTGGGGGGGATTGCAGAACATCTGAGGTCGGGCGTCCCCCCACCCCTGACCCCTCCCCACAAGGGGGAGGGGAATCCGCGCTGCGCTTGTGGGAAGGGCGGCACCCTGTCACTCAGCTCGAGTACGCCCACGCCGGCATCGTCACGAAGGAGATGATCTACGTCGCCCACCGCGAGAACCTTGGCCGCAAGGTGGCGCTCGCGCGGGCGAAGGCGGCGCTGGCGGAGGGCGAGAGCTTCGGCGCATCGATCCCCGAGCACATCACTCCGGAGTTCGTGCGCGACGAGGTCGCCCGCGGCCGCGCCATCATCCCGGCCAACATCAACCACGCCGAGCTGGAGCCGATGATCATCGGCCGCAACTTCCTCGTGAAGATCAACGCCAACATCGGCAACTCGGCCGTCACCTCCTCGGTGGAGGAGGAGGTGGAGAAGATGGTGTGGGCGACCCGCTGGGGCGCCGACACCGTCATGGACCTCTCGACGGGCCGCAACATCCACACCACGCGCGAGTGGATCCTCAGGAACTCGCCTGTGCCTATCGGCACTGTGCCCATCTACCAGGCGCTGGAGAAGTGCGGCGGCGATCCCGTCAAGCTCACCTGGGAGCTCTACCGCGACACGCTGATCGAGCAGTGCGAGCAGGGCGTGGACTACTTCACCATTCACGCCGGCGTGCGCCTGCGCTACGTGCCGCTGACCGCCAGCCGCGTCACCGGCATCGTCTCGCGCGGCGGCTCGATCATGGCCAAGTGGTGCCTCGCCCATCACAAGGAGAGCTTCCTCTACGAGCGGTTCGAGGACATCTGCGAGATCATGCGCAAGTACGATGTGAGCTTCTCGCTGGGCGACGGCCTGCGCCCCGGCTCCATCGCCGACGCCAACGATGCCGCCCAGTTTGCCGAGCTGGAGACGCTGGGGGAGCTGACCAAGATCGCTTGGGGCCGGGGCTGCCAGGTCATGATCGAGGGCCCCGGTCACGTGCCGATGCACAAGATCAAGATCAACATGGACAAGCAACTGGCCGAGTGCGGCGAGGCCCCGTTCTACACACTGGGGCCGCTGACCACCGACATCGCGCCGGGCTACGACCACATCACCTCGGGCATAGGCGCCGCCATGATCGGCTGGTTCGGCACCGCCATGCTCTGCTACGTCACGCCCAAGGAGCACTTAGGCCTGCCCGACCGCGACGACGTGAAGACGGGCGTCGTCACCTACAAGATCGCCGCCCACGCCGCGGACCTGGCGAAGGGCCACCCGGCGGCGCAGCTGCGCGACGATGCCTTGAGCAAGGCACGCTTCGAGTTCCGCTGGGAGGACCAGTTCAACCTATCGCTCGACCCCGACACCGCGCGCTCGATGCACGACGAGACGCTGCCCAAGGAGGCCCACAAGGTCGCCCACTTCTGCTCCATGTGCGGCCCCAAGTTCTGCTCCATGGAGATTACCCAGCAGGTCCGCGACTACGCCTCCAAGCTCAACGAGCGCGGCGTTGAGCTGGCCACGGCCACCACGGTGGTGGACCCGGAAGCCGGCATGGCCGAGATGAGCCAGAAGTTCCGCGCCATGGGCGGGGAGGTGTACGTCGACGCGGAGAAGGCCAAAGCCGCCAACAAGGCGCTGGGGTAGTTGTGTGCGGGGAGCAGATGTCGAACGGCTGACAGCATGAGTACGACGCCGAATCATCGCCGAGGCGAAGGTCGCAAGCAGGATCACGGCTCGTCATGGGAAGGCGAGCCGAATGATGGCGGGGACGGCATTCGCAAGGGGCGCCGGAAATGGCGGCGCCTTCGCGCTCGAGCGGAACGACGGACCGGCAAGAAAAGCAGGAAGTTTTTCGGCAGCCCGCGCGTGCGAGCTGAGATCGAGTGGTAGAGGGGCCAGGCCGACCCCGGCAGGTGCCGGCAACTTGAAAGCAGGGCGCGTGATACATTGCCAACCACGACAAGGAGGCGAACGCGTGAGCGCCGCACCGCAGTCTTGGCTAAATGGGGTGTACGTGCTAAAGATGCGACCATGAGCATGCTGGCGCAAAGAAGGGTGACGGTCGACGAGTTCCTGGTCTGGGCCGAGGGGCAAGAAGGCCGCTGGGAGCTTCACAACGGGGTTCCCTATCGTATGCCTCCGGAGCGGACCAGTCATGTCGAGGTCAAGTACGCGGCTTACATGGCCTTGCTGGACGCCATCCGGAAGGCAGGGGTGTCCTGCCACGTGCTTGGAGACGGCGTAGGCGTGCGCGTCTCGCAATACGTAATGTACGTGCCCGACGCTCTGGTCTACTGCGGCCCTAAGCTGCCCAGGAATGCCATCGAGGTGCCAAACCCGGTCATCCTGGTCGAGGTGGCGTCACCATCGACGCGCAAGTTTGACGACTCCGTGAAGCTCAACGGCTATTTCAGCCTGCCGAGCGTGCACCACTACCTGCTTCTCGATCCCGAAGGCCCGCCCGTGATTCATCACCGCCGCCAGCCCGACGGAACGGTCTTGAGGTCGCCCATCCACGAGGGCCCCCTGACGCTGTTCCCGCCGGGGATCGAGATGACCGTGGCGGAGATGGTCGCGGCGTCCTAGCAGTCGATGCAGCGTCAGTCACGCGCCCCCTCTGCAGCTCGCCCTGCCTAGGACCGTTTCGCCTTGCAGCGATCCTTGCCGTAGAGGCTCTCGCAGGACAGGCAGCTCACCTGCTTCAGATAGAAGATCGACTTCATCTCCTTGATCTGGAACTCGACCTGGTCGGCGATCGACAGGCATTCCTTGAGCGACTCGAACTGAAGGACGAGCGTCTTCTGCTCGACAGGGGCCAACGGCCCGATCTGCCAGGCCACGATGGTGTAAAAGATCCAGGGTTTCATGGTTGCTGAAGGGTTCCTACCACCTTCACTGGCCGCTCATTTTGACAACATGTTGTTTTGGTTTCCGCCACGCAGGCCTCCGTTCGGAAAAGTGGGGAGGCTCGGCAACAAATGGCCACGCGCCGGGGACGACGGTGGGAGCGCGCGACCCGTTAAGAGGTCGTAACGACCGTGGGGCAGGTGGGAGCCTCGACATGAAGGCGTGGATGTTGCGGCTGTGCCGCTGGACGGCCCTCGTCTTCGCGCTACCGTTCCTCGTCGTCATCGGCACCCATTCACGGACCTCCCTACCTTTGCACGACGCTCGTGCGACTCGGTACCCAATGGGTTATTGTCAATCAGGTATCTGTACGTTAGCGAACCGACCCGCTACTCGACCGACGCTTGGATCGTCTTCTGTCCCGTAGGAGCGTCCGCCCACATGCTCAACCGCATCCGGATCAAGGGCTACAAATCTCTTGCTGATGTTGAGGTCAACCTCAATCCGCTTTCCATGCTTTTCGGGCCAAATGCTGCCGGCAAAAGCAACTTTCTCGACGCGCTTCAACTTCTGTCAAAACTAGCGAGCAGCAAGACACTCAAGGAAGCCTTTGATCCACCATATCGCGGAAAGCCGCTCGAGTCTTTTAGTCTCGGTAAAGCGGGAATCAAAGGTCTCATAGAACAGGAAAGGTTAAGCTTTTCTATCGAGGCCGATCTATCTCTCTCCGACGGAGTCGTTGATGCCGTCAATCGCCAAATTCGGGAAATGCGCCGCCCAAGAGGTGAAAGCGCATCTGAGGATGCAAGCAAAGCTCTGCCGCAGGTGCGAGAGCGCAACCTGCGTTATCGTGTCGAGATTGAAATGCTCCCGCGGTCGGGCATACTGCGTGTTTCTGATGAATATTTGACGGCGCTCAGCGGTCGTGGTGAGCCAACCAAGAGTCGCCAACCCTTCATCGAGCGCCGGAAGCAAAACATTCATCTTCGCCTCGAAGGACAGGCGCACCCCCGCTACTATCAGCGGTATCTCGATCATACGATCTTGTCGATGCCCCACTATCCGCCCCACTATCCACATCTAGTTGCCGCAAGACGTGAGCTTGAGAGCTGGCTTTTTTTCTATTTTGAGCCGAGAGAAAGGATGCGCGCAGCGAACCCTGTGAAAGAGGTCAGACATATCGGACTTATGGGCGAGGAGCTTGCTGCTTACCTCAATACATTGAAAGCGCTTGACCCCAACCAATTTCGATCGGTCGAAAAAGCGTTGCGGACTATGATTCCGACGATAGATGGAATCGAGGTCGACGTCAGCGACCTAGGGGAGGTCGAGTTGCGTCTGAGGGAAGGCGGCATCGCCGTTCCAGCGCGCGTACTGTCCGAGGGAACCCTGCGGATGCTCGGACTTCTTGCTCTTGCTGGAGCGAAGGACAGTCCCGCGCTCGTAGGTTTCGAAGAACCCGAGAACGGAATTCATCCAAGACGCATTCAGTTGATAGCCGCGTTCCTCAAGACTAGGGCAAGTCTGGGTCAAAGCCAGTACATTGTTACAACGCACTCGCCGATACTCCCAGATCTGTTACCGAACGACTGCCTGTTCGTAGTTCGCCGAGTAAATGCACAGACCCGTATCGAGCCCTTCTCCGTCTGGGGACCTCTGGCACGCAAAGACGGCATCGAGCGGGCGTTAGACGACATGTCGACAGACCTTCCCGTCTCAGAGCGGATACTGAGAGGGGACTTCGATGCATGATATCGTTCTCTTTGTCGAGGATGCTGCGCATGAGCAGATCGTGGGCTCCCTGGTGCGTAGGCTGGCCGCCGACAACGGCATAGAAGTGCGTCTTGAGTGGAGAAGCGTGCGCCATGGCCACGGCAAGGTTGTGGTCGAGCTGAAGGACTTCCTCCGTGACTTAAGGCGCCAGGCTGGCACTGCGCCCGACTTGCTCATCGTGGCCACAGACGCCAACTGCAGGGGTCTGAATGAGCGGGTGAAGGAATTGAGCGAGCCGGACACTCCCGCTCCAATGATCTTAGCCATCCCCGACCCGCACATTGAGCGTTGGCTGTTGCTGGACGGCGCGGCTTTTAAAGCAGTGCTTGGCAAGGGGTGCGACGCGCCTGATCACAAATGCAGTCGAGATCGCTACAAGGAAAGCCTTATCGAAGCGATTTATGCAACCGGGATTACACCAACCTTGGGCGGCATCGAATTCGCCGAAGACATCGTCAAGGAGATGGACATCGATCGTGCGGCACGAGCTGATGCTTCCTTCAAGCGCTTTGTCGACGGCATGCGAGCTTTGTTCAAGCAATGGCAGACCTTGCGGCGCTGACTTTCATCCCGCGTGCAGGCCGATTTCGCGCTTCGCGTCACATGGCTTTCGCCAGACTTGTCGGTGCCACGGGCTGCTCCCCACTTGACTTGGGGGCGTCGCGGCGTAGGGTCCGCGCCGCTTGCGTCTTGCGCCCGAACTTCAACCAGGCACCGGAGAGGCCGCCATGGGAGCGCTTCCAGCCCGTTTCATGTCCGACAGCGTCAACCGCATCTCGCCGTCCCAGACCATCGGCATGGCGACCAAGGCGCGCGAGCTGAAGGCGAAGGGCCGCGACGTGATCTCGCTGTCGGCCGGCGAGCCCGATTTCGACACGCCCGACAACATCAAGGAAGCCGCCGTGCGCGCCCTCAAGGAGGGCAAGACGAAGTACACCGACGTGGACGGCATCCCGGAGCTGAAGGCCGCCATCGTCGCCAAGTTCAAGCGCGAGAACGGGCTCGACTACGGGACCTCGCAGATCTCGGTGGGCACCGGCGGCAAGCAGGTGCTCTATAACGCGCTCCTGTGCACCCTGAACCCCGGCGACGATGTGGTGATCCCGGCGCCCTATTGGGTGTCCTACGCCGATATCGTGCTCCTGGGCGCCGGCAAGCCGGTGGCCGCGCCGTGCCGGATCGAGGACGGCTACCGCCTGAAGCCCGAGGTGCTGGATGCGGCCATCACCGAGCGCACCAAGTGGCTGGTGTTCAACGCGCCGTGCAACCCCTCCGGCGCGGCCTACAGCAAAGACGAGCTGAAGGCCCTCACGGACGTGCTGATGCGACCGAAGAACCGGCAGGTCTGGGTGCTGACCGACGACATGTACGAGCACCTGCTCTACGACGGCCGCACCTTCTACACGCCGGCCCAGGTGGAGCCCGAGTTGTACGAGCGCACGCTAACCCTCAACGGGTTCTCCAAGGCCTACTGCATGACGGGCTGGCGGCTGGGCTATGCCGGCGGGCCGGAGCCGCTCATCACGACCATGTGCAAGCTGCAGTCGCAGTCCACCTCCAACCCCTCGTCCATCAGCCAGTGGGCGGGCGTGGAAGCGCTCAGCGGCCCGCAGGACTTTATTCCCCGCAACGCCAGGGCCTTCAAGGAGCGGCGCGACCTCGTGGTGTCGATGCTGAACCAGGCGGGCGGCATCAGATGCCCCAAGCCCGAGGGCGCGTTCTACGTCTACCCCTCGTGCGAGGGCGTGATCGGCAAGACCACCCCCAGGGGTGTCAAGCTCAACACGGACGAGGACTTCGCGCTGGCGCTGCTGGACGAGGAGGGCGTGGCCGTGGTGCACGGCGCGGCGTTCGCCATGAGCCCGTTCTTCCGCGTCTCCTACGCCGCCTCCAACGCCGAGCTGGAGGAGGCCTGCGCCCGCATCCAAAGGTTCTGCGGGAACTTGCGGTAAATGGATTCCCTCTCCCCGCTTGCGGGGAGAGGGAGGTCGCCTCAGAACAGCAGCGTCACGCCCCACAGCACCAGCCATCGGAGCGCCACCTCGGCGATCAGGAGGGCGCCGAAGCCGATCAGGACGAGGCCGGCCAGCACGTTGATGCGCCCCAGCTGCACCTCGTCGAGGCGGTGGCGGACGAGCGCGATGCGCTCCGACACAACGAACCAGTAGAGGAAGCTGCCGCCCATGATGGATGCCACCATGGTGAGGGCGTCGACCACGGTCTCCACCCGCACGAAGGTGCTCACGCCGGCGTAGATGGCCATCAGCCCCAGCACCGCCGCCGGGTTGGTGATGGTGAGCAGGAACATCGCGGGAATGTCCCAGGCGTAGGCGCGCAGGGAGGTCTTGGCAACCTCCACGTGTGTGGCGATGCTCTTGGGCACGAAATAGAGCTTCACGCCGGCGCCCAGCAGGCCCAGGCCGCCTACGAGCTGGATGGCAGCGCGATAGTCCCTGATGGCCCCGGTGACGGCGCTCACACTGAAAGCGGCGAACAGCGCGATCAGCGAGTCGCCCAGCATGATGCCGATGCCGGCCGCCATGCCGCCGAAGAACCCGCCCTCCACCGCCCGCTGCAGGCCGAGCAGGTTGATGGGCCCGAACGGCAGCGCCAGCAGCAGGCCTGCGATCACCCCGACCGGGACGATGAAGAATACATTGGGGATGTGCGACACGGAGAGTGCTAGGGCTTGCTCCAAACTCGCCAATTCCGCCAATTCCGCTGCCCGGGACCCATCACTCTCGGCCATCCGCATATCGTATCGTGCGCAACATCCAGGGCGGGGATATGGTGCTTTGCCGCGCGGCCGCAGACGGCCCTTGGGCATGGGCCCACCCTGCAGCGCCCGGCCAAGTTTGAAACCCTAGCGGAGTCTTTCCATGGGGCAAAGCGCTCGGACCGCCTGGGCCCTGCGGACAGCGGGCCTCGTGCTGCTCGCCGCGGCCGCAACCCTGGCACCGGTGCCCTCGGCCTCCCCGGAAGCCCCCGTCAAGCCGGACCCGGGCACCCCGCAGCAGCTGAAGCCGCCGCCGGTGCCCAAGGTGCGCTACGGCACGGAGGGCCTGCCACGGGCAGTGCTCGACCTGCGCGAGGCCATGCTGGCCGCCATCGAGTCCGGTCAGGTCGAAGAACTCCGCCACGCCTACGACATGAGCGAAATCAAGCCCGACCTCGGCGCGCCGCCCAAGACCGACCCGGTGGCGCACTGGAAGGCCACCTCGGGCGACGGCCAGGGCCGCGAGGTGCTCGCTGCCCTCTCGCTCATTCTCGACACGGGCTACGTGGCCATCCCGCGGGGCGCGGACATCGAGAACAACCAGCTCTACGTATGGCCCTACTTCGCCGAGATGCCGCTGGCTAAGCTCACCCCGCGGCAGGAGGTGGAACTGCTGCGGCTGGTGCCCGCCGGTGCCGCGCGCGAGATGAAGGGGAAGGGGAAGTACACGCACTGGCGCCTGGTGATCGGCGCCGACGGCACCTGGCATGCCCTTCGCAAGGG
This sequence comes from Hyphomicrobiaceae bacterium, assembly GCA_036555805.1. Lineage (GTDB taxonomy): Bacteria > Pseudomonadota > Alphaproteobacteria > Rhizobiales > Hyphomicrobiaceae > AWTP1-13. The sequence continues at coordinate 12,299 of DATBKR010000420.1, forward strand.
CGAATGAGGGACGGGCGACCGCTTATGGTTGCATATGGGTTAAGCTAACAGCAGGCGTGCCGATTGCATGGCGGCAACGTTCTTGGTACTTGCAAATTGTCGAGCGAATTGCCCGCCGCGGCGTCGGCGGGCCGACGGGGAAGGGACTGTCGATGGTGCGCGTGGCAGTTGCGGCGTTCGTGTTGACATCCATCAACGCGTTGGCGAGCGGTGCGGCGTACGCCCAGTGGGGTTGGGGACCACCGCCCTGGGACAACGACAGGACCTATCGCAACTACCCTTATCCCTATCAGTACCAGGACCCGTCCTATCGGCAGCCGTCCTACGGCTTCCCACCCGGATGGGGCTGGGACGATGACGACGACTTTCCGCGCCGTGCCGGTCCCCCCTTCCGCTCCGGCGGACCACGGCCGGAGATCGCGCCGGTGACGCCCGGCCGCGTCGCCTTCCCGAGCAAGTATCCGGTCGGCAGCATCGTCATCGACCACAAGGGACGACAGCTGTTCCTCGTACAGTCCCCGACCGAGGCCTTGCGGTATCCCATCTCGGTCGGACGCGAGGGTTTCTCGTGGACCGGCACGGAGAAGATCAGCAAGACCGTCAACTGGCCGGACTGGCGTCCTCCGGAGGACATGCGCGCGCGCGATCCGAACCTTCCCGAGCACATGAGCGGCGGCTTGAACAACCCGCTGGGCGCCAAGGCGCTCTATCTCGGCAACACCCTCTACCGTATCCACGGCACCAACGACCCCAGATCGATCGGCCGCGCGGCGTCCTCAGGATGCTTCCGGATGCTTAACGGACATATCGTCGACCTGGTCAGCCGCGTTTCCATAGGCACGACGGTGACGGTGGTGAGCCGCCTGCCGCCCGAGCTGGAGCGCATCGTCGCCGGCCAAGTGCAGGGGGGCGCCACGAGGGCCCCCAACCCGCGCGCGCCGGCCTTCAAGGGACCGACCGGGCGCGACCCCACGGGCAGCATGCCCGCCGGCGAGGGCACCGGCGGCCGCCGGCCGTCGTAGGAGGTCGTGGACCGTAGGGTGGGTTAGGCCCGAAGGGCCGTAACCCACCGCGTGGCACCCACCGACGGTGGGTTACGCGCTTCGCGCTAACCCACCCTACGGCAGCTACGGCAGCTCCAGAACAATCCGCCCACGCACCTTGCCGGCCAGCACCTGCGGCGCCAAGGCGACCGCGTCGCGGATCGGGCGCGTCTCGGTCATGGCCTTGAGCTTGCCGCGATCGAAGTCGCGCGCCAGGCGCTCCCAGGCCTCGACCCGCATCGGCTTCGGCGCCATTACCGAGTCGATGCCGGCGAGCGTCACCCCCCGCAGGATGAACGGCGCTACCGAGGTGGCGAGGTCCATGCCCTGGGCCAGCCCGCAGGCTGCAACCGTGCCGCCGTACCTGGTCATGCTCAGCACGTTGGCCAGCGTGTGGCTGCCTGCCACGTCGATGCCGCCGGCCCAGCGCTCCTTGCCCAGCGGCTTGGCGGGCCCGCCAAGTTCCGCGCGGTCGATCACCTCCGCCGCGCCCAGCCCCCTGAGGTAGGCGGCCTCGCTCACGCGCCCGGTGGAGGCGATCACGTGGTAGCCGAGCTTCGCCAGCAGACCGACGGCCACGCTGCCCACGCCCCCGACCGCGCCGGTGACGACCACCGGCCCGCCGGCCGGAGTCAGCCCGTGCCGCTCCAGCGCCAGCACGCACAGCATCGCGGTGTAGCCGGCCGTGCCGATGGCCATCGTCTCGGCGGCGGTGAAGGCCGCAGGTTTCTTTACCAGCCAGTCGCCGCTGACGCGCGCCATCTGTGCGTAGCCGCCGTAATGCGAGACCCCCGCCTCCCAGCCGTTGAGGATCACCTCGTCCCCGGCCTTGAACTCGGCGTGCTCCGACGCGGTCACGGTGCCGGCGAGGTCGATGCCGGGGATCATCGGCCAGCGCCGGATGATCGGCGCCTTGCCGGCGAGCGCCAGCGCGTCCTTGTAGTTGATGGTGGAGTGACTCACCCGTACGCTGACGTTGCCTTCCATCAGGTCGGCTTCGCCAAGCTCCGTCCACGCGAGCTGCGTGCCTCCTTCGCCCCGCGTCGCCACCCACGCCCCGAACCGCTGCATGTCCAACCTCCCTGGTTGCTGGTAGTGCGGCTCCGGCCGCTACGGAACGCACCATGAACGGTCACTGTATCCGCCGAGCAACATGCCACGACGGCCGCAGGCGTCCACCCGGCCAAGCTTATTCTTCACCACGACGTGACCGCGTCTTGGCGAAATTTTACCAGCACCCGAGATTGTCATCATGAACGTTCGGTTAATACTTGGAATATTGACCAGGATGCCAGTCCAAGTATCAAGAACAACCATGTTGTTGTTCAGCATCTGTGGTGCTGCATTTAGGAAACTCTCGGCACTGCAGCAGCATCGATCCGAGTTTTTCTCGATTTTTCTTGGCAGATCAGCGAAGCACTCGTAGATTCCGACGATGGCGCCGCATCAACGACGCCGGAGAGCCGGCTCATTCCGGCAGGAGGAAGCAACGATGACCCTCAGGATGAGGCTCAACGTGCTCGCCGCCATTGTGTCCTTCACCTTCCTGACAGCCATCGTGGTGGGCATGCTCTGA
>DATBKR010000421.1:0-6423 GCA_036555805.1 Hyphomicrobiaceae bacterium
TGTTGCAGTTTGCGGACGCGTCATTCGACGCGGCGTTGTCGGTGCTCGGCGTCATCCTGTTCCCGGATGCCCGGCGCGGAGTGGCCGAAATGCGGCGGGTGGTGCGTCCCGGCGGGCCGGTCGCCGTGGTGACGTGGACGCAGCCCGAGAACTACGAGCTGGCGGCCGAGCTGCGCGCGGCCACGCAGGCGGCCACCCAGGCGGTGTGGCCGGACCAGCCGCCGGCGCCGCTCCCCGCCCAGCTCCGCTACCGCGAGGAAGGCGATTTTCGCGCCCTGTTCGGGGCCGCCGGCCTCGGCGAGCCGCTGATTGCGACCGTGACGGCACGCCTGGAGGCGCCGTCGACGCGCTGGCTTGCCGAGCACATCGGCTTTGCACCCGGCATGACCGCCATGACGGCCAGCCTTGGCGACAGAGCGGCTGCCGTCATGGAGCGGTTTGTCCGGAACCTGGAAACGCGATTGGGACCGGGGCCCATCGGCCTGGCCGGCGTGGCCTTCGTCGGCACCGCGCGTGTCCCGTAACCGCTGAGCTGGCGAAGGGAGATCGCCCATGCGCACCAACCCATTCTACGATGCCTGGCTGTTCCTGATCGGCAGCACCCCGGACCACCAGAACAGCGGCGTAGGCGGGCTGATGACCGCGCTGTTCCTGGCGCTGCTGCTGGCCAGCGTCTGGATCGCCTACCGCAACTGGCAGCAGGACCCCGCGCAGCGCACCCTGCACCACCTCGCCATATGGCTCATGCGCTTCATGATCGGCGCCATGTGGTTCCAGGGCTCGCTGTGGAAGCTGCCGCTGCCGGTCTCGGGGGGCTTTGCGGGCTGGACAGCCGCGCTGGGCGACAATGCGGCGTTCGCGTTTCACCGGTGGATTGCCAAGAATGTGTTCGTCCCGCTTCTGCCGGTCATCGACCCGCTGGTCTTCCTGACCGAGCTGCTGCTTGCGGCATCCTTCATGCTCGGCTTGCTGGTCCGGCCATTCGGCGTCGTCGGCATGCTCTACGTGGCGCACCTCTGGCTGGGCCTCTATCTCCACCCCTCGGAGTGGCCATGGCTCTACATCTTCCTGATTTTTGTGCAGGGCTTCTTTGTGCTCGATAATGCCGGGAGGAGCCTGGGCCTCGACGGGCTGATCGCGCGCATGTCGAAGGGACCGTTCGTCGGCGGGGGCGCCGTTGCCCGGCTCTACCGCAGGGTTGCCTGATGCCGTGCGCGCCGCGCGGCCGTTGTTGCGCGCCGCGCGTCGAGACCATACCGGCAATATCGGAGGACACCTGATCATGACTGTGCCCCGCATCAAGCTCACCAGCCTGGCGCACGGCGGCGGCTGCGGCTGCAAGCTCGCGCCTTCGGTCCTGCAGCAGCTGCTCGCCGACCAGCCGGCGGCGGCCACCTTCAGCCGGCTGCTGGTGGGCACGGAGACGGCCGACGACGCGGCGGTCTGGCAGCTGGATGCATCGACCTGCATCATCGCCACCACCGACTTCTTCATGCCGATGGTCGACGATCCGTTCGACTTCGGACGCATCGCCGCCACCAACGCTCTGTCGGACGTGTATGCCATGGGCGGAAGACCCATCATGGCGCTGGCCATCCTCGGCATGCCCGTGGACAAGATCGAGACCGACGCGGTGCGCGAGATCCTCAAGGGCGGCGCAGCGGTGTGCGCGTCCGCCGGCATCCCGGTTGCCGGCGGGCATTCGATCGATTGCCCGGAGCCCGTCTACGGCCTGGCCGTCATCGGCACCTGCCGGCCCGAGCACGTGCGGCGCAATTCCCATGCGCAGGCGGGCGACGTGCTGATCCTGACCAAGCCGGTCGGCGTGGGCATCTACTCGGCGGCCATCAAGAAGGGCGAGCTGCCGCCCGCGGGCTACGCGGAGATGATCGCCACCACCACGCTGCTGAACAAGGTGGGGGCGGAGCTGGCGCAGGACGAGCACGTCCACGCCTTGACCGATGTGACGGGCTTCGGCGTGCTCGGCCACGCCCTGGAGATGGCGCGCGGCGCCCGACTGTCCATCGCGATCGAGGCGGCCGCCGTGCCCCTGCTGTCCGATGCCGCCTCGCTCGCGCAGAAGGGATTCGTGACGGGCGCCTCCCACCGCAACTGGTCGAGCTACAGCGACGGCATTGGCTGGCCGGACTCCCTGCCGGAATGGCGCCGCCACCTGCTCACCGACCCGCAGACCTCGGGCGGCCTGCTCGTGTCCTGCGACCGCGCGCACGCCGATGCCGTCCTGGGCCTGGTCAAGGCGCGGGGGCACCCGGCGGCGAGCATCGTCGGTCGCGTCGATGCCGGGGCTCCTATCGTCAGTGTCCAGGGCTGATGTTCCGGTTGCCGTTCGCTGACGTAGCGCTGCTGTCGCCGGCGGCGAAGACGGAGGAACTGAGCCCGTCAAACTGAGAGACTCGCATGGGTTACACCGGCACCACCCGGTCCTTGCCGAAGGCGATGGTCACGCGGGTGCCGCGGCCGGGGGCGCTGTCGACGATCAGCGTGGCGCCGTTGGCCTCGGCCAGCGCGCGCGTGAGCGGCAGGCCGATGCCGAGCCCTGTATCGGGTCGCCCGGCGGGCGCCGCCTCGGGCGGCTCCGACGCCCGGGCCCCGTCGCGCCAGCACTGCGCGCGCGCCTCCATCCCGGGCCCCGTATCGGCCACCTCGATGCGCAGGCTGCCATCGGCGCCGTAGACCGCCCCCAGCGTCACCCGGTCGCCGGGCCGTGCGAACTTGATGGCGTTGGTGATGAGGTTGAGCAGCATCTGCTTGAGGCTCACCTCGTCCGCAATCACGCGCGGCGTACCCGGCCCGAAGCGGGCGACGAGGGCGAGGCCGGCGCGCTCGGCAAGCGGCCGGGCCACCGCCAGGCAGTTGTCGATCACGCCGGCCGGATCCAGGTCGCGGAAGACGAGATCGCGCAGGCCGGTGCCGACCGGCCCCTCCGCCAGCATGCCGTCGATGACGCTGAGCGCATGGCAGGCGCTTTCGTAGATGGTGCGCGCATAGTCGCGGTAGCGCGCCGTGCCGAGCGGCCCGAAGTGCTCCTCCTTGAGCACCTCGGCGTAGGCGATGGCGGCGCTGAGCGGGGTTCTCACCTCGTGCGCCAGGCGCACCAGGGCCGACATCTGCGCGGGCTCCAGGCCCGGTGTCGAAGCGGGCAGCGGGCGGCCGTTGCCAGCCGGGGCGCCGATGCGTCCCCTGCCTGGGAGAGCGCGCACCAGATACGTGCTGTCGCCGGCGCCGGCGGCTTCCACGCGGCAATGGAGCCGGAGGAGCCCGGCGGCGGCCCAGAAGGTGAGCGTCGCCGCCGAGGAGCTGCGGCTGAGCGGCGCCAGCCGCTGCAGCGCCGGCATAGCGCGGTCGATGGCAACGGGGGCACCGGAGCGGCCGTTGCCGGGCTTGAGCCCCCACGCCCTGCGGGCGGCGGCGTTGGCCGCGACGATGGCGCCCGCCGCAGCATCGATGAAGAACGCCGGCAGCGCGTCGGCACCGTCCTTGGCGTCATCCGGGAGGGCCAGCGGGGTTGCGCGCAGCGTCGTCATTCCAGTCGAATCCAGCGTCCAGCCACTCCCTGCTTAGCCACGAGCGGGCCCGCCGGTCCAGCAAGCCCCGGCGCCGGCACGCATTCTCCTGTTCGCAAGAAGTCCGAACCGGTCCGCCGAGCCGTGAACGCTTCTACTTTGCAGGAAGGGGACATCTGAACTTGGGGCTGACACCGCCGGTGAACGCCCCTTGGCTTTCGCGCGCCATGCCACTATGGTGCGCACCGACTGGCGCCGGGCCGCCACCGCGCGTGGCGGCGCAGGCGGGCAAACCGGGCCGCCTTAGCTCAGTTGGTTAGAGCGCTAGATTGTGGATCTAGAGGTCCCTGGTTCGATCCCAGGAGGCGGTACCACATTAGATCAATGACTTAGCTCGATACGGGCAACAAATCAGACAACAAGTCGCACGTCTCGACGATAGCGAACGCCGTTCCAGACAGACCCCTTCGACGCGTTGTCGGGCTCCCAGAGCGGTTGCATGTTCCGCCAGTTGAAGCACTCGCGCTGTTGCAGCGGGTCGCTCAAGTCGAAGCTCGCGCACGGTCGAATGTGATCAACGTGCCAATCGCCGTAGTTCGCCCACGACATGCCCGGCAGCCATTGCGCCTCGATGTGCGCTCGCAAGCGTTCGACTGTGCACCCGATCAAGCGGAACGTGCGAGCTGACTTCGTGCGCCCTCGCAAAGCGCCCCATATCCTCGTCCGCATCTTCTTCGCCAGAAGCCAGCCCGGGTCAGTCGCCACGCGTTCGCGATAGCGCGCTCGGTGTCGAGCACGACGCTCCGGCTTGCGTCGCCTCGCTCGCTTCGCCTCGCGGTTCTCCGGCTTGCTGTCGCGCTTACGTCGCTTGGCTCGATACTCGGGCCTGCTGTGCCTCTTGCGATCCTTGGCACGAAAGGGCTCGGGATCGGCAGCGCGACGTGCCTTGCGCTTTTCGACGTGGCAGCCGTAGCAATAGCCGTTCGCTGTCAGCCTCTCGCCTCGAAGCTCGCGGTGCTTGCTGCACAGCTCGCCACGGTAGCGCCCTAAACCCAGCTCGATTGCCCGTTGTCGTGTCATGGCGGCGAAAATGCATGAATTCGACCAAAAAGGCAGGGGTTTTGTTGCCAGGTGCAGAGTTTAGGCCGGCAAATGCTGACAATGCCTTCTGGTTACCAATCAGAACACGGGGATTTCGAGCTGCAGCAAGCGTCATGCTGGCACAGCCATGGCCCCCTTGTGTCAAACCGCTCACGCGCATGCGTTGGCTCGTGCAGTCTGCGCGTAGCGTGCGGGCGCGAAGGTCGGATGGGCGCATCAACGGTTCCAGGCGAGGCGCCGACGTAACCGGTCGTTAAGACATAATCGCTGGACACCGAGTCGCAAATCAGACATCGGACAGCGTTGGAGGACGACGTCTGCGCGAGGCGATAGTTCGCGCGCTTTGAGCGAGCCTATGGCAGGCCTCGCCAAGAAAGGACGTCTCCAATGCCGGTTTCATAGCCCGCTCGGCAGCGCCACGTTACGGCGCATCCCCAATCCCAACCCGAATATATCAACGCGAGCGCAGGCTCGCGGTAGGAGACCCATTTATGCATCACCAACTCACTGATACGACCAGCAACGAAGTCGCCACGCTGATCACTGATCGGCTGAAAGGACTTCAAAATATGGGACGCCGACGGCAAGCCGACGCTCCAAGTCCCGACTGATCCTGAGGAAATCCAAGCTCACGCCGAGTTTGCGACCAATCTCAGCCTTGAAATGCTGGCGACGATGCAACGTCGCATCATGCTATACAGGTTCCCCAAAGATATGCCCGTCTCGACTATCTATCGGCACGCCATTCTGGTTCTCTTGCTCATCATCGACGAGAAAGACGGCGATGTCATATGGGGCGACGCTTGCGAAGGAATGGAAGCGGCGCTTGCACAATTGAAGGCAGTGCAGTTCGCGCGAGCCGCGTAGCAGCTCAGTCGGCGCGCACGCGAGCCCCAACACCGTGCGCGCCGGCTCACTCACACCGCACAACGCTTCGCGTCGTGCTCACGACCACGGCACCAGCTCACCACGCACGACGCGTCGCGGCGCTCGACGCTTGCACGGCACTGGCGCACGCAACGGCCCAAGCGCCAGCAGCACGAGCCCGACGAACGGCGAAAACATGAACGCCAGCACAAACCACCCGAACGCAGTCCTACCGTACCTCGACGCCAGCACTTCTCAATTATCCACGGTTCGGTTCCGTGAAGGTAGAAATGCGACGACGTGTGAATACCACAGATCCATATCGGCTCTTGCTCTCGCACGATCCCGCCCGAGTAGCGAAACATCGGACGGTAGTATCGGTCGAACAGGATCAAGTCGTCATTCGCGAGCGTCCAAAAGCCGTAAGGCAGTTGGCAGCGCAGTCGATGCTGCACTGGACTTTCCATTCCTCATCTCCTAGTCGCACTCAGCGACGTTGAACTCGTGCACTCGCAAATTTGACACAAGGGGGGCGAGACGCGCTCGCGAAACCCCCGGTTTTATTGAAGTTGATCATTTGCGCTCATAGCGAAAAACATGATCAACTTGATCAACATCATCTTGCCATTTTATTCTATGTTGCTCAAGATGATCATATTGATCATATTGTTGTTGTTGATCATTGTTGATCATCATTCGCGTCGAGCGAACACATCCACTTTCCAGTCGATCGGTCTGGCTTAGCTTTGATGCCGAGTTTTTCCTTCGCACGTCGAAACGTGATCGACGCATGACCGGCTTTCTCGGCAGCCGCTGAGAGCTCGGTGGAAAGCACCGGGCCGTCTTCCAAGTAGCTACGCAGTAATTACTCACCCCACATGACGTGCGCCGATCACGCGCCGGCTGTCTCGGCCGCGGGGGTGGCGAGAGC
>DATBKR010000422.1:0-2656 GCA_036555805.1 Hyphomicrobiaceae bacterium
GCGGCCCGCCGCCTATCTCAATTGAGGGCCGGGTGTCCCGCACGGCCAGCCGAGGCCTCTTGTAACCCGGCGTCGAGGACGCCATGTTCTAATGTATGAACGTTGAGATCGGAGGGCCGCGGCATGTCCATTACCACACTCTCCAGCCGGGAGTTCCAGCAGAACGCCAGCCAGGCACAGAAGGCCGCCCAGGACGGCCCCGTGTTCATCACCAGCCGTGGCAAGCCGGTGCACGTCCTGCTGAGCATCGAGGAGTACCGCCGGATCACCGGACGGCACCGCAGCATTGTCGAGGCGCTGGCGATGCCCGGCCTTGCGGAGATCGAAGTGGAGTTTCCCCGCTCGCGTGAGCTTCCCCGCGCTGCCGAGTTCGACTGATGTTCCTCCTCGACACCAACGTCATTTCCGAGCTGCGGAAGGCGGGCGACGGCAAGGCCAACGCGAGGGTGACGGCGTGGTTGTCGAGCGTGGACGCCACAACCTTCTATATATCGGCTGTCACCCTCATGGAGCTCGAGCTGGGCATCCTGCGTCTTGAGCGGCGCGACCCAACTCAAGGGGCGAGGCTTCGTGCGTGGATGGACCGCCGCATCCTGCCGGAGTTCTCCGAGCGGACCCTACCCATCGATGCCGAGGTCGCGCTGCGCTGTGCGCGGCTCCACGTGCCCGATCCTCGCTCGGAACCGGATGCGTACATCGCCGCCACGGCGCTCGTCCACGGCATGACCGTCGTGACGCGCGACGTGGCGGATTTTGCGCCGACCGGCGCTCGCGTCCTCGACCCCTGGAGCGCGTAGGAGCGCCGTCACGCCGCCGCGGCGAACGGCTGGCGCAACTCGCGGGCGGCCTCCTCGAGGCGGCTCTGGGCAGCGGTCAGGCTGTTGCTGAGGAAGCCGCTGCCGAGCTTCGCCATCACCGTGAACTCCTTCTGGTAGTCGTCCATCGCCTGGCGCCAGAAGACGGTGTAGGTGTCGCGCAGCTCCTCGGCCGACCGGCAGGCACACACGCGCTGCGGCAGGTTCAGGTCTTCCTTGAGACGCCGGTTCACGAAGTCGAGCCATTCGCTGCCCAGGAGGGCGAAGCCCTCGCACATCCTGCCGTTCCACTTGGCGGCACCCGCCAGCGCCGGGCCCCACAGCTCGATCCCTGCTGCCGGCGCCAGGACCACGCCGCCGTTCACCTTTGCATTGTCCGCCATCGCTCAACTCCAGAGTCTGACTTCGTTGATGTCGTTGGATTCCGACGTGTCGGGGGATGGTCGCCCGCGCGACGCACGCTATCAGCCATCGGAAGCGCCTACGCCTAGCGTGAAACGCCGCCTTGACGTCCATCAATTCGCAAACGCGGTTTCGAACCCGTAACCGCTCATATCAGAGCCCCTTGCAAGGGCGCTGCGAAACCTTACCGGCCGCCGGCCCGAGTCATGGGACCGAGTCATGGAATCGACAAAGCGGCGCGCTAGCCGAGATGGCCTGTTGCGCGATCGCGATATTGCAGGTTCGAGATGTCCCAGCGCCAAGCCTTCCGACTGCTCTGGCTCGGCTTCGCGGCAGCCTTCGCCGTGCTCGCCTGGCAGTTCCGCGATCACCTCGACACCCTGTGGTCGGCGCGGGGCGAGCTGACCGTCGAGGAGCGGCCGGGGGAAGTGATCCTGCGCTGGCGCGGCCTGATCGAGGCGCCACTGGCGGCCAGGCTCGACGAGGCCTATCGCGCCCACGCGGGCGGCACGCGGCGGTTCGTCATCGCGCTGCATTCGCCCGGCGGCACGCTGGAGCACGGCCGCGAAGTGATCGGCCTGATCCGGCGCATGCAGCGCACCCACTTGGTGGACACCGTGGTCGAGGACCGGCGCGCCTGCGGCTCCATGTGCGTGCCGGTGTACCTCGCTGGACAGCGGCGGACGGCCGGGCCGCGGGCCCGCTTCATGTTCCACGAGGTGAGCTTCCGCGACAGCCTTTCCGGCAAGATCGAAGAGGTGCCCCAGGAGGCGATCGGACGCGCCACCGACCAGTTCTTCGAGCGCTACCTGCAGCCGGCCGGTCTCGACGAGCGCTGGCTGGCCGACCTGCGCGAGGCCGTCCGCGGCAAGAAAGTGTGGCGCACTGCGGTGGAGCTGATCGAGCAGCGCTCCGGCGTCGTGCACGAGCTGGAGCCGCCGCCATGAGGGCCGTGCGCCCCGCAGCCTCGCCCGAGCCGCCCCCGCCCAGGCCGGTCAAAGTCGGACGCGGGCCCCGCCGTCGCGCCCTGGCGCAGATGGCGCAGGTGCTGGCGCAGTGCTGGCGCAGGTGCTGGACAGCTGCAGCCCCCGGTGTTAGACGGGGCCGCCCATCGGGCCTGTCCCGGCCCATTCGCCTCCGACGAGGCGTGGCGGGGTGTATAGCTCAGTTGGTAGAGCAGCTGACTCTTAATCAGCGGGCCGCAGGTTCGAGTCCTGCTACACCCACCAACGACATGGCGGAGGCCAGGCGGCTCAACGCCCGCATCGAGCCGGGCCGGCGGCGCGGGTCTTCTACGCCGCCCCCTTCGTCGACACGCACAACCGAATGAGGGAGGCCCAGGCGCTCTTCGGGCACCTGCTGGAGCGAGCCCGCCGGCAGGCAGCACCAAAATACGAGTTGAATCTTCGGCAAAGACCGCGTTTGCTAGCAGGCAAACA
>DATBKR010000423.1:0-6043 GCA_036555805.1 Hyphomicrobiaceae bacterium
GTTGAAGTTGATGACGATCTCGTCGGCGCCGTCGATGACGTGGTTGTTGGTGACGATCAGGCCCTCCTTGCCGTCGATGACGAAGCCGGAGCCCTGGGCGGTGACCTTGCGGTCGGGCGACTTGCCGCCCTTGCGGTCGAAAAAGTCGTCGAAGAACTCCTCGAACGGGGCGCCCTTGGGCACCTTGGGCAGCGGCACGCCCTCGGCTCCCTTCAGGGTCTGCTTGGTGGAGATGGCGACCACGGCGTCGAGCAGCTTCTCGGCAATGGGCGCGACGCTCGGCGGCCCGGAGCGGGTCTGCGCGAGCGCAGGAACCAGGAGCACGACCAGCACACACAGGCCCGCGCCGAACCCGGTGCTGCGTCCTGCGATGTGCCGGCGGAGAGCTGCGCCTACGGAACGGAAAGCCGAGCGGGGCTCGCCGCCAGAATTGTCGCAGGACTCGGATCGTTCAGGCCTGATCATGGCCAACTCCTACTGCACTTTCCTTCGCCGCCCGCGAGGCGGGCCGCCTGGCTCAGCCCGGCGCCAGCCACACGATGGCGACCCCGGTCGCGACGGCGGCGGCGCCCACCGTGCGCAGCCTGAGCGCCAGCAGAGGCGCGTAGGCGCACCTGGCCCACGGCGGCAAGCAGGTCCGTCATTTCTTCTGCTGGGCGGCGCCGTTGGGATTGGGGTTGTTGAAATACTTGAAGAACTCGCTGTCGGGCGACAACAGCATCCGGGTCTCGCTGTCGTTGCTCTTCATGCCGGTCTCGTAGGCCTGCATGGAGCGGTAGAAGGCGAAGAAGTCCGGGTCGCGGTTGTATGCCTCGGCGAAGATGCGGTTGCGCTCCGCGTCGCCATCGCCGCGGATGCGCTCGGCCTCACGCGTGGCCTCGGCCTTGATGACGGTGACCTGGCGGTCGGCGTCGGCCTTGATCTTGTTGGCGGCGCCGGTACCCTCCGCGCGGATCTCGGCGGCCTCGCGCTGGCGCTCGGCGCGCATGCGCTCGAACACGTTCTTCTCGTTTCCTTCGGGCAGGTTGGCGCGCTTGATGCGCACATCCACCACCTCCAGGCCGAATTCCTTGCCGTCGGCATTGACCTGCTTGGCGATGCGCTTCATCAACTCCTCGCGCTTGTCGCGCACGATCTCCTGGAAGGTGGCGGAACCCAGGACGCGGCGCAACGAAGCCTCCATGATCGGCTTCAGGCGCTCGCGCGCGCCGGCCTCGTTGCGGACCGATTGGTAGAACAGCAGGGGATCGGTGATGCGGTAGCGCGCGAACGCATCGACCGTAAGCCGCTTCTGGTCCTTGGCAGTTACCGGATAGGGCGGCGAATCCAGGTCGAGGATGCGCTTGTCGAAGTAGTCGACCGTCTGCACCAGAGGCATGCGGAAATAGAGCCCTGGCCCATACTTGCCACCCGGCTGGTTGATGACCTGCTCGGGGCTGCCGAAGGTCAGCACGACCGCCTGCTCGTTCACGTGCACGATGAACGTCGAAAGATAGGCGGCGAGGCCGGCCAGGCCGGCGAGAACCACGAGCACTGCGCTGAGAGCCTTGAGCATCAGTTGGCTCCCTCCTTGCGCTTCTGCACCTGGTCGAGGGGCAGGTAGGGCACCACGCCCTGACCCGCCTTGCCGTCGAGGATGATCTTCTCGGCCCCGCCGAGCACGCGCTCCATCGTCTCCAGGTAGAGCCGTTTGCGGGTCACCTCGGGTGCCTTCTTGTACTCGTCGTAGACCTTGAGGAAGCGCGCCGTCTGGCCTTTGGCCTCGGCGACCGCCTGCTGCTGATAGCCCTGGGCGGCGAGTACGATACGGTCGGCCTCGCCGCGCGCCTCCGGGACGACCTTGTTGGCGTAGGCGAACGCTTCGTTCTGGTACTTCTCCTTGTCGGCCTGCGCGTTCTGGACATCGAGGAAGGCGTCAATCACCTGGGCGGGCGGCTCGCTTTTCTGCATCGTTACCTGCAAAATGGTGATGCCTGCGCCGTAGTAGTCGAGCACGTCCTGCATGAGCTTCTGCACGGCCGCCTCGGTCTGGGAGCGCGCCTCGGTTATGATCGGCTTGATCTCGGATTGGCCCACCACCTCGCGCATGGCGCTCTCGGCCACCTCCTTTACCGTCTCGTCGGGCTTCTGGATATTGAAGAGGTATCTCTGCGCGTTGTTGATGATCCAGCGCACCGTGAAGCCGACCACGACGATGTTTTCGTCGCCGGTAAGCATCAGGCTCTCCGAGGGCACATCGCGCCCGCTGCGCGTGCCGCGGGCAGCCTCGTAGCCGATTTCGATGATGTTCTGCGTGGTGATCTTCGCCAGCTTCACTTCCTCGACCGGATAGGGAAGGCGGAAGTGCAGGCCGGACGGCACCTCGCGGTCGAACTTGCCGAAGCGCATGACGACGCCGACCTCGTCGACCTTCACCATGAAGAAGAACGCGAAGTAGGTGACGGCCACCACGACCAGCAGGCCGAGCAGGAAGACCAGAATGCCCGGCGGGCCACCGCCGCCGGGTATCACCTGTTTCAGGCCTTCACGGCTGCGCTTCAGCAGCTCCTCGAGGTCGGGCTGCTGGTGCGGCCCTCCCGACGGCCCCTGTCCCCACGGCCCGCCGCCACCCCCTCGACGACCGCCGCCACTTTGATTGCTCCAAGGCATCTATACTCGCCTTTTCTCCTGCTCGTTTCCGGTTCCCCTCGATAGGGGCCTTACGGCACCTGTGTGCCGCTCATAAGATCGGCCGCTCCGCCAGGGGGCCGGCCGCTCCGCCGTCGGCGCCAGGCTCGGCCGCGTATTCGGTGGAATTTCCGTGCGGTGGCCAGCTTATAGGGCAGGCCATTGACAGGCGCAAACTCGGCCCCGGGGTCAGACCCCGGGTCAGACCCCGGGTCAGGACCCCGGTCAGACCCCGGGCCGGACCCCTCGCGACTACCGTCGCATTGAAGCACGAAAGTCACACGCGAGGGGCCTGACCCCTTCTCGGTGACGATGGCGGCGGACCGGGTCAGGGCTCACCTTTTGCGGAACTTGTCGAGCTGGACCACCTTGGCATCGTTGGCCGGCTGATCCGGCCTCGGCGCAACCGACGCCAGCCGGCCCGGCTGCCGGCGCTGCTGGACGGCGGTCACCCCCGGCCCGCCACCGGCGGCCGGCGGTGCCGCGGGTATCTCGTTGTGGACGTCGCGGGTTGCGCGCGGCTTGCGCCCGCCATTCATCCGGGCGACCACGCCCGGATCGCGCGGCTCAGCCGCAGCTTCGCCTGAGGGCCGGCTCACGGCGCCCAGGTGCCGGCCCCCGTCCGCCGCCGCGTCGGCCTCGCGCGGCTCCAGCCCGCCGGTTGCCTCCTTGACGAGGTCGGAACTGTCGAACTGCAGGCCGTAGGGCACGCTGGGGTCGAAGAACACGCGCACCGCCCTGAACGGGACGGTCAGGCGTTCCGGCACGCTGCCGAAGCTCAGCGTCACCTCGAAGCGGTCGTCGCTGACGGTGAGGTTCGAGAACTGGTGCTGCAGGACGATGGTCATCTCCTCGGGGTACTTCTGCTTCAACCGCCTCGAAACCGCCACGCCCGGCGCGCGCGTGTCGAAGGCGATGTAGAAGTGATGCTCGCCCGGCAGGCGGCCCAACTCGGCGACGAGCGCCAGCACCGCGCGCACGATGCCGCGCCGTGCGTCCTGCTCCAGGGCCTCGTAGTTGATCTGCAGTTCGCCCGTCATCTGGTAGCAATGCCCTCGCGCCAAAGCCCAGGCGCGCCCCAAAAGCAATAGGGTGGAGGGCTTCTGTTGCCCGGTGCCCTCCGAACCGCGCCTGACGTGGCTAAACGCCAGGGCTTTGAGTTCAGGCTTTTCGCGCCGCGTTACGCAGCGAGAGCGGCCTCAGCATAGTTGTCGTTAGCAACTATTCTGTTGACCCGATAACGGTGGTATCATGCCGAGCGAAAGCTCACCCTTTACACCCTCGTCGATCCTATTTCGCCCCCGCCGCAAGGGTCAGAGACCAGGTTCATCCTGACCCCTGTGGTGGAGGCGCCGGGTACTGCCCCCGGGTCCGATAAGCTTATTGCGGTGACCGTTTATCGCCATAGCCGGACGAATCCGGCACCTCGTAATATAGGCAAGGACGAGGTTAAGAAAAAGCTTCACTTGCATATGGAGCCACACGCCGCGAAGACTGCCGGTGCAGCCGGCCCTGGTGCGGTGCGGTCACAAGCCTTCGGAGGGCCCTGACGAATGCCCAGCTTGAGTGTTGACAGCAGCTCCCGGGCGCCCCTGGGTGCGCCCTACGGGCGGAACACGACAACGTGAGCGGCCCAGCCGGCGAGCCGGGCGGCGTCCGCCTCCTCCGGGGCGCCGCCGCCTACAAGCCCGCTACGCCGTGGCGGCCCGGCGCGGCCCTGCTGGCGAGCGCCGGCATCGTCGCTCTCAGCATGCTTGGCGCCCGGTTCCTGCCGGCCTACCTGGGGCTGGGCTTTGTCGGGGGCGCCCACCCCACGCCGGACGACATCACCACCGTGGGGCTGCGGGTAGTCGGCATCTTCCAGGTGCTGGCGATCGGGCTCACCCTGCTCGCCGGTACCCTGTTCGGAGGCCGCGTTGCCGACACGCTGGCGCTGCGCGCGGCCTCCCAGGGGTGGCGGGCCTATGCCGGCGCGATTCTGGCCATGGCGGTGCTGCAGACAGTGCTGGCCGCTGTTCAGAACCTGCTCCTCAAGCATGACATGCTCACCGACCTGCGCCCCTTCGTCGGACCGGTGACGGGGCCCCATTGGCCCCTGGCCGTGGCGGTCCTGGGCCTCGGCGCGCCCCTTTCGGAGGAGCTGCTGTTCCGGGGCTTCCTGCTGGGCGCGCTGGCCAAGAGCCGGCTGCGCTTCCTGGGTGCCGCTCTCGTCTCCACGGCGCTCTGGACGACCCTGCACGCGGGCTACTCGCTGATCGG
This sequence comes from Hyphomicrobiaceae bacterium, assembly GCA_036555805.1. Classification (GTDB taxonomy): domain Bacteria; phylum Pseudomonadota; class Alphaproteobacteria; order Rhizobiales; family Hyphomicrobiaceae; genus AWTP1-13. The sequence continues at coordinate 4,927 of DATBKR010000423.1, forward strand.
CCTGGCGGAGGTGTTCTCCATCGGGCTGCTGCTTTCGTGGCTCCTGTGGCGCACCGGCAGCCTGTGGGTGACCATCTTTTGCCACGGTCTTTACAATTCCCTGGTTGTCCTGGCGCTGAGGCTGTTCGAGTTGCCGCCCCAAGGGTGATCACTGCTTGGGGGGCGATACGCGCGCCGATGCGCCGTTCGAGGGGGGGAGGGATCCGATTTCCGCGCCGAATGGACGCCTGTTCCGAGGCCCTCCAGGCTACCAGGCCCGCTCACCCTGGGAGCTTGTGCCGGCGATCGCCGTCGTCGCCGTCGTCGAAGGGCTGCGCCTGGCCGGGAGGCGGATTCTGGTCGCCAACGCCGGTATGGACGGACCGCCGGCGCTCGCTCTCTCCCAGGCTCTGAGCGTCGTTCTGATCGTGGCCGCCAGCGGGCTCCTGGGCGGCCGCCCGCGCGACGTGTTGGCTCTGCACGCTCCGGTGGCAGGCTGGCGCGTCTACGCGGCCGCAGTCGTGGCCATGGCCCTGCTGCGGCTCCTCGCCAGCTTCATCGTGTACGCTCTGTACGTTGCCGTAGCTCTCTCTGCAGGCAGCTTCGATCCGGTCGCCGACTGGCAGCGCGACCAGGGCCTCCTGCAGGCCGTGGGCCTGGTTCCGCTGCTGGGCGTGATGGCCGTCGGCGCCCCGTTGTCGGAGGAGCTGATCTATCGCGGCTTTCTGCTGTCGGCTTTGGCGCGCACGCGGCTCGGGTTCTGGGGGGCCGCGCTGGTCGCGACGGTGGCGTGGACGGCGCTGCACGACTACTCCGCCTTCGGCGTTGCGAGCGTGTTCATGACGGGGCTCGTGCTCTCCTGGCTCCTGTGGCGCACGGGCAGCCTGCGGGTGGTCATCTTCTGCCACGTGCTCAACAATGCACTGGCGCTGGTGGCACACCGGCTCATAACGCTCCCCCTGTGACCGTGAGTGCCGCTGCGCCCGACTGCGCCCCAAGCGGCGCGATTTGGAGACGGCAGGAATCGCACTACCTTGTCGGCATGGAGCAATACCTCGACCTCCTGCGGCGCGTGCGCACCCTGGGCGCGCGCAAGACCGACCGCACCGGCACCGGCACGCTCAGCGTGTTCGGGCAC
>DATBKR010000424.1:0-6270 GCA_036555805.1 Hyphomicrobiaceae bacterium
GGCAGGGCCACCTCGGGCTCCGGCGCCGGCGACGGGTCCACCTGCGGGATGTCCTTCTGCACCTCCTCAACCACCTTCTTGGCGGCCTCCGGCGTCAGCTCCGCGGCGTCCGCGTCGGGTCCGACGGCAGCGTCCTCGGACTTGACCGGCATGGCCGCCGGCAGAGGCGCCATCTCCACGCTCAGCGCGCCGGCAGCGGCATCCTCGTCCTCGTCCTCCGGCCAGTGCATGACCGCGAGCGCGGCACCGCCCACGTGCAGGCCGGCGACGACGAGCGCAGCCCCGACCCAGCGGCCGATGCGCGGCCGCCGCGATTCGAGGAGCTGGGACGCGTCGGCCATCGGCTCGTCCCGCGCCCCTACTGTGCCGGCTGGACCGGTGCGGCGCCCGGCGGCGAGGCGGCCGGAGCGGCCGGCGGCTCATTTGCCGCCTCCACGCCTTCGAGGCCCACCAGCGCCACCTTAAGATAGCCAGCGCGGCGGAGGAGGTTCATCACGGCCATGACGTCGCCATAGGGCACGGCCTTGTCGGCGCGCAGGAACAGGCGCTGCGTGCGGTCCATGCTGGTGGCAGCGTCGATGGCGGCACCAAGGCCGCCGGGCGCGACCGAATCGTTGCCGAGCGACAGGGTGTGGTCGGCCTTGAGGGTGATGAACACAGGCCGGTCGGGGCGCGGCTGTGCCTTGGCCGTGGAAACCGGCAGCTCGACGGTCACATCCACCGTCGATAGCGGCGCTGCCACCATGAAGATGATGAGCAGCACCAGCATCACGTCGATGAACGGCGTGACGTTGATCTCATGGTTCTCGGCAAGCTCGTCCTCGCCGCTCTGCAGGCCGCCAGCCATGGTCCCGTTCCCTCGCCTACTCCGCCGCCCGCGGCAGGTCGCGCTTGATGGCGCCGTCGCGGCGGTCGAGGTCGAGGTCGCGCGAGACGAGCCGCAGCACTTCCGCCGCGGCGTCGCCGAGCAGGCCCCTGTAGCTGCCGATCCAGCGCGCGAACTGGTTGTAGATGATGACCGCGGGGATCGCGGCGAACAGCCCCATGGCCGTGGCGAGCAGCGCCTCGGCGATGCCGGGGGCGACCACGGCGAGGTTGGTGGTCTGCGCCTTGGAGATGCCGATGAAGCTGTTCATGATGCCCCACACGGTGCCGAACAGCCCAACGAACGGTGCGGTCGAGCCGATCGTCGCCAGCAGTCCCGTGCCCTTGTTCATGTCGCGCGCGGCGGCGGCCTCCAGCCGCGCCAGCCGCGAGGCGACGCGCTCCTTGATGCCCTCGCGCTCCACCGCGTCCGCGGAGAGCAGCAGCTCCTGCGCCGCCGCGGCCATGAACGACGGCACGATGCCGCGCCGGGCGCCGAGGCGGGCGGTGGCCCCGGTCAGCGAGCGCTCGTCGCTGATGGCGGCGAGCGCGGCGCGCACCCGCCGTCTCGCAACCAGCAGCTCGATGCTCTTGGCCAGCCACACCGTCCAGGTCACCACCGAGGCGAAGGCGAGCCCGATCATCACCGCCTGCACGACGATGTCGGCCGATGCGAACATCGACCACGGCGACAGGTCGCGTGGCAGGTGCACGGCGCCGATCACGGCCGGCTGGCGCTCCGCGGCCGGGGCGGGCGACGGCGCGGCGTCCAGCGCAGCTGCGACGGGCGGGGTCACCGGCGGCGTTCCCTGGGCGGAAGACGCCTTCGGTGGGGTCAAGCCGGGCATCGGGGCTTGTGTCTGCGCGCTGGCGGGCCCGCCCAGCACCAGCGGCGCGGCGAAGCATGCCGCCAGCAGCAGATGCACGGCTGCATGGCCCCTGTCACAGGCACCGGGCGGCCTGTTGGTCCTTCTCTCAATCATGAGCACAACCATCCCTCCGGCTTTCCTTGCCGCTCAACGTCTTGCGCCAAACGGTGGATGCGCGACCGCGCCGGACCCACCGGGCTGGACAGGACACGCGTAGATACGTCTTCCGCCTCGCAGATGCTACACTATAACATTACGAGACCTCGCCGAGTGCAGCATGAGGCGCGCACACACATGAATTTACGCATCTCCCCAGTAGCAGATGAGGCTGTGATAAAGCCCGTCAAGCGCACGCAAACCGGGTCGTCGATCCCCTCTCCTCGGTCAGCTCGTGGATGGTCTCGTCCAGGTCGAACGCATCGTGCGGACGTTGTCGTCGCGCACCATGCTCTGCAGCCAGAAGAAGGAGGCGACCCGGGCGCCGCGCGTCACCGCTTCACGTGATGCAGGCTGGTCGCGGGATAGAGAACCAAGTCGCCCGCCGGCAGCTTGGCCTCTTGGGTGCCGTACTGTCTTCCACCGTCAGCTCGCCGCCGTCGTGCTTGTCGGGCTCGGGGTTGCTATGGTGAGCGTCCCTCTGACCGAGGCTTGCCGTTGTGGCAATCATGATTCCGTCTGCGATGTACGCATGGCGCCTTATGGCTATCGTAATAGGTAACAAGTGACCTCGCGTGGCTGGGCCTTGAGCCTATCTAGGGCATCCTGACCAATCCTGATACCGATCAGGATGAATGCCCCGAACGCGCCATGCACGCGGTCGCCGAGCTTGATCCAATCCTCGGGGGTCTGGCTGCGGTTCGGGGACGAGGCGAGTGCCATCAAAACCGCGAGCGCAGCGGCGCGAACAGAACAAAAGCATCCGCCCCTCCCCAATGCCTTCAACGACTGCATTGTGTAGGATGTCACACAAGGTTTGTCCGCCCGTGCGAGTTCCATCGTGCTCGCGCGGCTGCCCGGAGACAGACCTCGCAATGGGGTGGGCTGAGCCACGCTGCGAGCGACTCGTCAGTGCATCGTGCCGTCGTGACCGCTCATCCCGTGGCCCCCTGCGGGAGCCTTGCCTTTGGCCCCCATGCTGCGCACTGCGTATTCCACGTCGACAGTGCCGGCCTTCTCGAACACCAGCGTGCCCTTGACCCTGTCGCCTTCCTTCAACGGGTGCTTCAGTTCCAGCATCATGACGTGGTATGAGCCAGGCTTCAGCTCGACGCTCTTGCCCGGCTTCAGCTCCAGGCCCTGGCCCAGCTCGCGCATCTTCATCATGCCGCCGGACATCGACATTTCATGAACCTGGAACTTGCCAGCGATCTCTGTTGAGCCGCCGACCAACCGGTCGGGCTCCTTGCCCGTGTTCTTGAGCTTCATGTAGCCGCCGGCAACCTCGGCGCCGGCGGGCGTCGCGCGAATCCACGGCGCCTCGATCTTGATCGCGCCGGCCTTGTACTCCTGTGCCAGGACCGGCGACGTGGCGATCGCAGTCAGGCCGATCGCGGCGGCAAGCGTATGCCTTACAGTAGAGCTCATGCGATGTCTCCTTTGCAGACTACAGATCGGGCGTAGATGGAACGTCCTGGCCTCGTTGCACACGCGGTCTGGTGGCGACCCTTGCCAACAAGATCCGTCATGTTCATCTCCCTGACGCGATGCAATAGGGGCCATCTAGCCTCGCACGGGCTCGTTTCTGCACCGTGCATATGCCCGGCGGGCGGCGTGAGGCCCAGCACGCCCACGACGTAGATGACGATCAATCCCAGCGCGATCTCCAACATCGTATTGCGCCGAAGCTGCCGAAGCGCCCCGGCGCTGCGCTCATTCTCGGCTTGCGCAATGCGCGGCAGGAGCCGGAGACGATTGTCCGCGGCCAGGCAGAGCATCAACAGAAAGAGCGCAATCTTGAATTGCACCAGCTGGCCGTATGCCGTACCGATCAAGCCGCGCATATGGCCGGTCAAGAACCAAGTGTTGACCATACCGCTCGCAAACAGCACGGCCACCGCGACGACGCCAACATTGGAAAAGCGCCGCAGGACCTCGGCGCAAGTCGCCACCGACTGACGATCGGCGATCCGGCCGAGCCGCGCCAGCAGAATCGCGAGGGGCAAAAGCCCGCCAACCCAGGCGCCGGCGACGAGGAGATGCAAGATGTCGGCGAGCAGATGCACATTGGCGTCGCTGCCGGAGGCACCGCCGGCATGGCCGGTCCAGGCGAGCGAGCCAAGCAAGGCGGCGCCCATTGTCGCCGCGATGATGCGAAGCGACGCCCGCGTACCGTCGCCCCGGCGTGCCAACGCCAATAGAAGCGCAGCCAGAAGAGCGACCAGAAGCAGACGCAACTGAAAGACGAAACCGAACTGTGTATCCGTGAGAACCGCGTAGGCCGTGCCATCACGGATGGCATCGATCCAGGAGCCGCCCGTGATTTCGGCTGCAACCAGCGCGAGCCACGTGATCGCTGACGCGAGGGTTGCAGCGAGACCCGCCCAGAGCAGGTAGACGACCGAACCGCGGTGAGCGCCGATCGGTTGTACTGCCTCGGCCGACCTCTGCCACACGGGCTCGCCGACCAGGACCGAGAACGTGGCGGCGCCGGCTATCAGAATGGCGGCCGCGAAATGGATGGCGCGGACGGCAGCGAGCGGATCAATCAAGATTATCTCCCGCCGTTCGCCGCCTGCGCACAGCTGGCAGCCCTACCGACCAACCGTGAAGCTGAAGGCGCCCTCAGTCGTGTGCGTGTCCACCGACAAGACGCGCCAGCTCACGTGGTAGGTCCCCGGAGGCAGGGCCCTCACGCTGACCCGCATAACGCTACCGCTGACGCTTACACCCTGATCGAAGCGCGCCCCGGACGAGTTGCGGACTTCGGCTCTGCTGAAGCGCCGTTCGAGATTTTGGGTGAAGTACAGCGTGACCTGTCCAGGTGAAGAGGCCACCGTGCTCCCCACGAGCGGACTGGCGCGGTCGAGGTTGGCGTGGGCCAGCCCGGCAGGACCTCCCAACAGGAGCGGTGGCAGCACAGCGAGAATGGCGATGGTGCGCATGGTCAGTTGCCGAAGGACGGCCCCCCTGAAGTCGGAGAAGCGCTGGAAAACAGCGGCCTGCCGATTGTGGTCGGGAAGATATCATCGAGGTAGAGATGCAGCTGCGCTATCACGCCGACGCCGTCGCCGCTGGCCCTGTTGATCGGAATGATCGCCTCGACGCCCACCTGGTAGTAATTGCCGACCCAAATCACACCGGGATTGATCGTGCCGGTGGTGCGCTCCTCCCCGTCGAAATTGCTCACCTGGGTCTGGATGTTCCATTCGACGACGGGAATGAGGTGATTCAAGAAATCTGGCAGCTGCAAGTCGACCACGCTCGATTTGAGATAGGGCATGCTGTACTGCAGCGAGCCGCCATAGGTGATAGAACGCGGGTTGGGTGTCGTGGCCAGCGTGCCGCTGTCCGGATCGATGGCAGTGGTAGACGACTGAGTAGGGACCGAGTACCCGAGCTGCGCGGTGATTGCGAACGGTCGCAGCCATTTCATCGTATCTGGAAGACCGCCGAAGCCTTGGCCGATCGACAGTGTCGGCGTCAGCGTCGTGAAGGGCTCGGCGCCGACGGTAGCGCCGCCCGTATGGCCCCAATCGACATCAAGCGTCGCCGACATGACAAACTCGTGCGCGGCGTTGGTCAGGAACTGCCACCTCATGCTCGATTCCCAATTGTCAAACCCGGTTGCCGTCGGCCCGCCTGGCGGACGAAGGCGAATCCAGGTGGAAGCCACGGAGACGCCGACCGTCTCGGTGAGCCGCGCGGAGAACTCCCCGGAGATGTCGAGCTCCCGCGCCGAGGGATCGTCGCCGTTCTTGAAAGCCGAGACGGTCGGCAGCGACAGCTCGCTTGCGACGCAGGGGTCGTCGACGTTGAGCGTCGCAGGAAAGAAGCGGGCTCCTACGAAACAATGGGCAAGCGCAGTTGAGGTGGGCGCGATCGCGACAAGCGTCGCGACGGCCAAACCTTGCAGCATCAGTCGAGGCATGGGGACTTCTCTCTCAGTCCATGGTCGCATAGTCATACCGCTGGGTAAGGGAGCGGCGTTTTCGCGCTCACATAGCGGTTACGACAGGGGGATGATGTGCGCCGCCTAACAGCAGGCGGCCGTCAAAGTAACGGCGGGCGGCCGTCAGACTAGGCGCGGGGGCCCGCGGCTGCGTGGCTCCAATACCGGCGAAGCGACGAAGGCGTCATCGGATGCCGGGCCACTGAACGCAGTTGAGAACTCGCTGGGCGTTGAAAGACCCATGGACGCAACTATTGCGAACCAAGTATCAGCCTTCGCCTGGCAAAACAGACAGCTAAGACAATCCTTGCCCGGATCAGGAGAAGATGGAGGTTCTTGGCTGGCGGGCGACGGCGCGGCATTTGCCTCGCCGCCGTGACAGATGACCGACTGCAGTTCCGCCAGAACAGACTGGTCGGCGGTTTGGGT
>DATBKR010000425.1:0-6204 GCA_036555805.1 Hyphomicrobiaceae bacterium
TGCGCCACCTCAGGGTGCCTTTGGGCCGATCCGCAGTGCCTGGGACCTGATGCCGTGCTTGGGACAGCGATGGTGGCGACCATTATGCAGCAATTGCAATAACATAGGTGTTCGCAGTTTCATCCTGTACGGTGCGCCATTCCGGTACAAAACAGCGAACCCTGGGAACGGGGGCGCCGTTGGCCAGAATGGCATGTTCCAGGCACATCCTTCCGGCCAAGGATGTGGATCTCGGCATCTCGTCCACCTCGATCCGGGTCGATGATGGGAGCCGAGAAAGGCTTTGCGGAAGGGGACCTCGCCGGTCGTCATCCGTGCGCCCCACCTCAGGGAGCCTGCCCGAGCTCCGGGTCTACCAGCGAAGAGCCCTGCAGAACCTCCTCCCAGTTGGCAAGTTCGTCGAAAATCTGGTTCGACTTTTCTCCTGAGAGGTCCACCAGATATCTTCAACCGAAGTACGCCTCGCGCACCTCGCTGCGGTCGGCCAGCTCGGCAGGCGTCCCGCTTGCGAGCACCCTGCCCTTGGACAAGACATATCCGTAGTGCGAGATGGCCAGGGTCTGCCGCACGTTCTGCTCGACCAGGAAAACGGTGATCCCGCGCTCGTTGATTTCGCGGATGATATTGAAGTTCTCCCTGACCAGCAGAGGGGAAAGGCCCAGCGAGGGCTCGTCGATCAGCAACAGCTTGGGTGCCCGCATCAGGCCACGTCCGATGGAGACCATGGCCTGCTCTCCGCCGGACATGGTGCCGGCGAGCTGCGTCCTGCGCTCCGCCAGCCGCGGGAACCGGCGGTAAATATCCTCCATACGTTGCTGCGCGACGGCGGTCGACGTCTCCTGGTAGGCGCCGAGGCGCAGGTTCTCCTCGACGGTGAGCTTGGGAAAGACCTTCCGCCCTTCCGGGATGCACGCTACCCCGGCCGCAATCACCTTGTGCGCCGGCAGAGCGGTGATATCGGTGCCGTCGAACCGGATGCGGCCGGCTCGGGGCCGCGTCAGGCCGAGGATGGAGCGGATCAGCGTGGTCTTGCCGGAGCCGTTGGTTCCCAACAGGCAGGTAATTCGCCCCGGCGCGACCTTGAGCGAGACGCTTTCGAGCACATCGGCCTTGCCGTAGGCCGTGAATACTTGCTCGATGTCCAATCCCGCCGTCATGGTGCGGCCCCGAGATAGGCTTCCTGCACCTGCCGGTCATCGGCGACGTCCCGGTACGGCCCCTCCGCGATCTTGCGCCCGAAGTTGAGCACCACGCAGCGGTCGGTGATGCGCTCGATCACGCCCATCTCGTGCTCGACGAGCACGATCGTGAGCCTGTTATGCTTGTCTCGCACCTGCAGGATGTCGTTCATCAGCTCGCTCGTCTCGTCGTGCGTCATGCCGGCCGAGGGCTCGTCGAGCAGGAGCAGCTTGGGCTCGTTTATGAGGGCCCGGCAGATCTCGATCCGGCGCCGGTCGATCATCGGCAGATTGCCCACGGGCTCGAACATCTTGTTCGCCAGCCGCGGCTCGAACACCTCGACCAGAGCGCGCGCAGCCCGGTAGCTGTCGTCGAACTGGCGCTTGAACGCCTTCCGCCGCATCAGGTTGAACCAGAGGCCCTGGTTGAGCCGCTTGTGGTTGCCGATCATGATGTTGTCGAAGATCGACAGGGGCAGCGACAGCCGCGAGCGCTGGAAGGTGCGCGCTATCCCAGCGTGATAGACAGCCTGCGGCGACGCACCCGTGATATCGGCGCCGTCGAAGGCGATCTTGCCGGCGTCGATCCCGTAGATCCCGGTCACGACGTTGAAGAAGGTCGTCTTGCCGGACCCGTTCGGGCCGATCAATCCGAGGATCTCGTTGGGATGGACGTCGACGTTGAAGTCGTCGAGCGCCACCACGCCGCCGAAACTCTTGGTAACGCCACGCGCCTGCAGCAGGGGTGTCACGGCCGCCACCCTGGAAAGTAGCGCCGCACGGGGCGCGGCAGCAGCCCCTCCGGCCGGAACAGCAGCACGGCGATGACGAGCAGTGCGTAAAGCAGGAACCGGTATTCCTGGATGGTCTGCAGCTTCTCGGGCACGACCACGACAATGATGGTGGCGACAGCGACGCCCCAGGGATTGCCGATGCCGCCGAGAAGGAGGATCGACACCAGGATCAGGGAGTCCGCAAAGGTGTAGTTGTTGGGTGCGACGAACCCGCCGACCATCCCGAACAGCGCGCCCGCCATCCCGATCAGGACGTTGCCGAGCGTAAAGGCCGTGATCTTCCAGCGCGCGAGGTTGAGCCCGAAGCAGCTGGCAGCTGTCTCGTCGAGGCGCATGGCGTCGAGATTGAGCCCGATCCACGACCGCTCCAGCCGATGCACGAGGATAAACGCGCCGACGAGCAAGACCAGGCTCAGCGCCAGGTAGCTCATGTAGAACGACAGCTCGACGCCACCGATGGAGATGTTGTCGTTGAACGACCAGCCGAGAATCTGCATGCCCTTGACCTGCAGTCCCTGCGGGCCGCCGAGCACGTCGTTCACCTCCAAGAAGGTCTTGAGCAGCAGCGCGAAGGCGATGGTGACGAGCGCCGCGTAGTGACCGCGCGTGCGCAGCACCGGCAGCAGCAGCAGGGAGCCGATCAGCGCGGCCAGCAGCCCCCCGACCAGAAGCACGACGAGGTGCGGGACGGCGGTGTGGGAGTTGAGCACTGCCGAGGTGTAGGCGCCGATACCGAAGAAGGAGGCGCCGGCGAAGTTGAGCACCCCGGCATAGCCGAACTGGATGTTGAGGCCCAGGCACGCGACCGTGTAGAGCAGGACGGTGACCAACAGCAGCAGCACGAAGTGATCCTCGCGGAAGTACGCCGCGACGGCGAGGACCGCCAAGACGGCCAGCGCGCCCAGCGCATGCTGGCGGTCCGCGAAGCTGCGGCTCACGCGCGCCAGCAGCCCGAGCCAGCTGGCGGCAAGGACGGCAACGATCGCGAGCGCCAGCAGGCCCATGATGAGCTGCTGCGTCTCGGCGGCCAGCAGAGCGATCAGGTACACGGTGGCGACGACGAGCGCGGCAACGCCCGGCCAAAGAGACGCGCGCGACTTGGGATCGGCCTCGGCCATGCGCTCAGACCCGCTCGCTGATCTTTTCCTGGATCAGCCCAGTCGGGCGCCAAGCCATAAAGACGATGACGACCGCGAAGGCGAACACGTCCTTGTAGGCGCTGCCGAAGGGCAGGGCCACCGCGCCGATCGTCTGCAGAGCGGCGAACAGGAAGCCGCCCAGAATGGCGCCATAGACGCTGCCCAGTCCGCCGATGATGGCGGCTGTGAACCCGATCACGCCGAGCAGGAGCCCCATGCCGAAGTTGATCTCGTTGTAGTAGAGCCCGTTCATGAGGCCCGCGAATGCTGCAAGCGCCGAGCCGATGGCGAAGGTGACGAGCACGATGGCGTTGAAGTCGATGCCCATCGTGCGTGCGGTCTCCTCGTCCTGCGCCACGGCGCGGATGGCAAGGCCCAGCCGCGTTCGGTTGAGCAAGAGCTGCAGGCCGACGATCACGCCGACACCGGCGGCGAGCATGATGGTGTTGTCGAGCCGCAGGTTGAACTGGCCGAGAGGGATGGACGCGGCGGGCAGCAGCGCCGGAAACGGCTTCGGATTGGCGCCCTGCGGGTAGAACAGCCGCACTGATTCCCGCAGCGCCGTGCCCAGCATCAAGGTGACCAGCAGCGTGTTGAGGGCGGGCGCCGAGCGCAACGGCAGCACCAGACAGCGGGCGATCAGCATGCCGAGGGCTGCCATGGCGGCGATCGCCGCCACCAGCATGGCCGGCAGCAGGAGCAGGTCGGAGCGGATACCGGCCGCCGAGAGACCGACGAACGTCGCCAGGGCCGTGAAAGCGCCGACCGTGAGCACATCGCCGTGGGAGAACTTGATGACATCGAGCACGCCGAAGAACAGCGTGAAGCCGACCGCGACCAGCGCGTACATCATGCCGAGCATCAGCCCGTTCATGACGTACTGGGCAATGAGCCCCGCGTCCATATCCTCGGTTTCCTGCGTCGTGGGGGGCGACCGGGGCCGGCGCCGGCGCCGGCCCCGGTCGCGGCTTATGGCTGTCCGGGCAGCTTGCGCTTGCCGGAGGCGTACTCGCTGTCAAGCCACTCCACGAACTTGCCGTCCTGGACCACGTACCTGGTGATCACGGCTACGGTGTTCTGACCGTGGTCGTCGAAGGCGATCTTGCCGACGATGGAGTCGTGGTCCTTCACCTTCCCCAGCTCGGCGATGACCTGCCTCCGGTTGGGGCCCACCTTCTCGATGGTGTCCAGGATGAGGTCCATGGCGGCGAAGGCGAAGGCGCCGTAGGCCTCAGGCGGGCTGTCGTATTTCTGCGCGGTGTACTTCTCCATGAAGAACTTGCCGCCGGGCAGCTTCTCGGTCGGCGCGCCTTCGCGGAAGGCGAGACAGCCTTCGGCCAGGGGTCCGAGACCCTGGATGAAGGCGTCCGACACGATGCCCGAGGTGCCGTCGAACACGGCCTTGATGCCGAGCTTGTCCATCTGCGAACGGATGCGCACGCCGATCGGCGTCAGGCCGCCGAAGTAGATGACCTGTGGATTGAGCGCCTTGATCTGCGTGAGCTCGGCCGTGAAGTCCTGCTGGTCGGCTGTTACACCAAAGGTGCCGAGAATCTTCCCGCCCAGCTTCGACACCGCAGTGCTGAAGTACTGGTTGTGGCCCTTGCCGTAGTCGGTCGTGTCGTGGATCACTGCGAAGGTTTTGTAGCCGAGCTTCGTCACCAGCTCGGCGTTGGCCTCGTTCTGGTTGATCATGGTGCCATTGACGCGATGCACCTCGTCATACTTGTTGCGGTAGGTGATGTCGGGGAGCACGGCACCCCATACCACAACCGGCAGGCCGAACTTGTGATACACGTCGACTGTAGCGATCGCGGTCGAGGAGCAATAGTGCGTCGCCGCCGCGATGATCTCCTTGTCGGCCGCCATGCGGGTGGCGACCTGGACCGCCACGTTGGGCTTGCATTCGTCGTCGAGAACGACGAGCTCGTACTCGTATTTCGCTTTGGCGTCGGAGTTGCGCAGGCGCACCGAGAGGTCGGCGGAGTTGCGGCCGCCGATGCCGTTGACCGAGACGCCACCCGTGAGCGGGCCAATAAAGCCGACCTTGACCTTGTCTTTTGCCTGGGCGTTTGCGGTGAAGGCGCTTGCGATCAACACTGCCGCAAGCACGGCTGCAATCCTGGGTATCGGAGACATGATCTCAACTCCCGTCACGGGTAGGGCTGCCGCAAGGCGTCTCGGTTTCGCGTCGAAGTGCATCCGCACACACTGGGATACTAGCCTCCACCAACGAGCGAGAGCAAACTCAGCTGAGCCCACGTCGCGGCCGAGGTGGTCACAGCTGGTTGACGTGCTTGCGCTGAACCCCCATCGCATCGGCCAGGGCCTGCTGGGTCAGCGCCATGGGCTCCATGAACTTCTCGACCAGCTGTGATCGTCCCCCTACCGGCCTGCGCAAGCCAGCCCTTCCGGAGCAGCGAGCGGACTACGTGGTCCGCAGCTTCCGGGCCGACTTCGAGCAACCGGATGATGTCCTCGCGGTCCACCTTCCGGCGGCCCATTTGCCCGACAGTCTACCCCATAAAAATTCTGCGATGTTGCGACACTGGCTGCGGAAGGTGGCTGTGGTGCGCAGCGGCCACATGCCTTATATGGACTCTTCGCCCCTCCATTGCGCGCTGGCAACTTCCCTCTGCTCAGCGACCTGCGTTGTAGGGGACCGACCTGATGGCGAAGCATCGGCAGCCGGGAACGGTCGGACAGGGGAGATGGCAGGCATGCCCGAGCAGGCTCGAGAGCAGGCGTTCGCAGCCGCCGCCGAATTGGCCGCCGTGCCTCCGGCTGCAAATCCGGGCGGCGCCTCCAGCCCGCGAGCGAACGTCACGGCGTTCAAGACCGGCGCCGAGCAGGTCGACTTCGATGTCATCGTCGTGGGCGCCGGGCTGTCCGGAATCGGGTTCGCCTACCATCTGCAGCGGGACTGCGCGCGCAAAACCTTCGTCATCCTGGAAGCGCGCGGCACCCTCGGCGGCACCTGGGACCTGTTCCGCTATCCGGGCGTCCGCTCCGATTCCGATATGCACACGCTCGGCTACCGTTTCCGGCCCTGGCGCGGCGAGAAGGCGATCGCCGACGGCCCGTCGATCCTCG
>DATBKR010000426.1:0-2959 GCA_036555805.1 Hyphomicrobiaceae bacterium
CGGAGAGGCCAGGAAGAAGCCGCTGCACATTCCCATCAAGCTCGGTCTGCTGGACGCCGAGGGCCGCGAGTTGGAGCTCGTCCTCGCTTCGGGCGAGCGGCTCGCAGGCGGCCTCGTCGAGCTGAAGAAGCGCAGCGAGAAGGTCCGCTTCCGCGACGTGCCGTCGGTGCCGGTGGTGTCGCTGCTGCGCGAGTTCTCGGCGCCGGTGAACCTTGCCATGGAGCGCAGCGATGCCGAGCTGGCGTTCCTGATGGCGCACGACAGCGATCTCTTCAATCGCTGGCAGGCGGCGCAGGACTATGCCGCGCGGGTGCTCATCCGGGCGGTCACCGCTCACGCCGCCGGGGAGCGGGCGCCCCAGCCCAAAGCCTTCATCGACGCGCTGGCGCGCACGCTCCGGGACCAAAGCGTCGCGCCGGGCTACCTCGCCCAGTTCCTGGTGCTGCCGAGCGAGATCGAGCTGGCACGCATCATCGGCCGCGACGTCGATCCCTCAGCCATCCACCGGGCGCGCAAGGCCCTGCGCAAGGCGGTGGCCACGCGGCTCCACGACGCGTTCGCCGAGACCTACCAGCGCATGGAGACTCCGGGACTCTACTCGCCGGCCGCCGAGCCCGCGGGCAGGCGGGCGCTGCGCAACGTAGCGCTCGGCTATCTGGCGAGCCGCGGCAAGCCCGACGATGTCGCGCGCGCGGCCACGCATTTCGCGCAGGCCAGCAACCTGACCGACGAGACGGCGGCGTTGACGATCCTGTCGGAGCTCAACGTGCCGGAGCGGGAGGCTGCGCTCGCCCGCTTCTACGAGCGCTGGAAGGGCGACCACCTCGTCATCGACAGCTGGTTCATCTGCCAAGCGGCGTCGCCGCTCTCCTCCTCGCTGGCGATCGTCAGGCGGCTCACCAGACACCCGCTGTTCTCCCTCAAGAACCCCAATAAGGTGCGGGCACTGATCGGCGTGTTCGCCGCCTCCAACCCCGTCAACTTCAACCGGCCAGACGGCAAGGGCTACGATTTCGTGGCCGACAGGGTCCTGGAGATCGACGCCTTCAACCCGCAGATCGCGGCACGGCTCCTGTCCGCATTCCGGGGATGGAAGATGCTGGAACCGGTGCGCCGCAGCGCCGCCAAGGCTACCCTGCAGCGCGTGGCCAAGGCCAAGCCGCTCTCCAACGACGTGTATGAGATCGTCTCGAAGATGCTCGAGTGACGAGGTCTGACCGGGCCTCATGCGCCAATTTCGGAACGGGATCAGACCCGCAGGGGTCCGACCCGGGCCTGACCCCACGCACGCGGAATCTGAAAACAACGCGGTTAACGCGGCAACCTCTATTTCGCTCCGACGTTGAGCCCTGAAGCTCCGGACCAGTCGGAAGCAGAAACAATGCACAAGGAATGATCGCATGCGAAACACACTCCTACTGAGCACCGCGGTGTCGGTGCTTGCCCTCGGCGCAGGTATGCAAGCGGCGGCGGCACTCTCTCCGGGCTCCCACGCGGCCGACTCGGCGGGCGTGGTGCACAAGGTGCAGCGGGGCGACGAGACGGGGCCCGGCGCGCGCGGCGGGGGTGGCGGGCGTGGTTCCGCGCAGAACAAGGGCGGCGACCAGGGCGCAGCGCAGGCCGGAGGCAAACAGCAAGGCGGCAGCGAGGGTAGTTCCGTGCCGAACAAGGGCGGCGGCGTTGGTTCTGCGCAGAACAAGGGCGGCGATCAGGGCGCGGCGCAGGCCCGAGGCAAACGAGCCTCAGAGCAAGGCGCCGGCGGCGGGCAGCGCCGCAGCAACGCCAACGTCAATGTCGGCGGAGGACGCGGCGAAAGGCAGACGCGGCGCAGCGAGGTTAACGTGAACGTACACGGCGCGCGCGGCGGCGAGAGGACCGAGCGGCGCACGCGGATCGGCGTCGAAGCCGACCACCGGGGGCGAGGTGGACGGAATGTCGACGTTTACGGCTATCGCAGCCGGAGCTACGGGTACGGCGCCGGCGGCAGCTGCCAGGATATCCTTCGCCGCTATCGGCAATGCATCGGACGCTGACGTTCTCCCCTGGGGCGGTGTCGCTATAGGGCGCCGCCCCACTTGCGTGGGAAGCGTGTGACCGCCAAACCGAGATTCGGTACACGGGGGTTTCGAGATCCGGCACACAGGGATCGCATCGGCAGCCGGGTTAGTTTCGAAACTCGGCGCCCAGTTCTCCGCCGACGCGTGCGGCTCACAGGCCGCTGAGGCGGCGGGCTTTGTTCACGGCGGCCGTGCAGGCGGCCCGCTTGCCTTGAGCGTCGAGCTTGCGCGCGCGCTCGAGCGCGCGGCTGGCTCCGACCTTGATGCCGCCCTGGCGCAGCACGTCGCGCGGCGATATGGCCTCGCCCTTGGTCTCCTTGCTCATCCACGCGGTTGGGGGCAGCTCCCCTTTCTGGCTGCTGCCCGCGGTCGGCGCCGGACGGCCGCGGGTGGGGCCCGCGCCGGCGTCGCTTGCCGACAGCCGCCTGGCGAGATTGTCGATCTGGCGGGTGCACGGGCCCGCCATGGCGGCGGTGGAGCCCAGCGCCAGCAGGCTCGCGAGGGCCGCCGCTGTTTTCCGTGTTCCTCTCATGTCAGCCTCCTGCTGCCGCGCCCGATGGCGTGGCAGAGATGGGGGTGTGTCCTGCGAGTCGAACGCCGTCAGAGAGGGCCCGTTCCCGCACCCTTTTGAGGCGCGCTCGAAGGGCGTCAGCTGCGCCGAGGTCGAGAATACGGCGGGCCGGGATTCGGCGGTCGCAAGCAGGCAATCGGGTCATTCCGGAGGATCGATGCCCGCCCGATGCCCGCCAGCCCCTTCACCCGGCGACCCGCGACCGGCCGCTCCGCCCCGCAAAAACGCCTTGGGGTGCCAGCTCGCCGGCTTGGCGCAGGTCGGCAACGAGATGGCGGAACGCCTCCGCCTTGGGTTCGTCGCGCAGGCGCAGGATGTAGGAGGGATGCGC
>DATBKR010000427.1:0-1821 GCA_036555805.1 Hyphomicrobiaceae bacterium
CCGCGCAGGAGGACCACCGAGGTGTCGGGGTCGCGGTCGATGTCGCGCCACACCTCGGCCAGCTCGCGGTGCCCGTCGGCGTCCAGCGCGTTGAGCTTGCCGGGGTTGGACAGGATCACCTCCAGGATGCGCGGGCGCGGACGCGCAAACCTCAGGGCCCGGTAGCTGTCGTAACGGTCGGTCATGCGCTGTCCTATCCTGTGGCCCGCCTGACGGCGGCCCTGCTCTGCCTGCGGGATGGCCGGGGCGCACCCGAGCTCACAGCATCGCTCGACGGCGCCGGACCCGCAGCCTCCGACGCCGTGCCCGGTCCCGCAAGTGCGGCGCGGAGGCTGGCGTGGGTCTCCTCCATCTCGCCGAACACCCAGTCGCGGAACGCCTTGACGGGCGCCCGCTTCTCGCGCCCGCGAGCGCACACGAAGTAGTAGGCCCGACCCGGCACGGGAATCTCGGGTCCGAAGGGACGCACGAGGCGCTTGAGTGCGATGTCGCGCGCGGCGACCATCTTGTAGGCCAGCACCACGCCCATGCCCTCGCTGGCGGCGTCGAGGGCGTGGTCGGCCACATTGAGACGCAGCCCGCGCGTGGTGTCGATGCCCTCGATCCCTGCGAGCCGCAGCCAGTCCGCCCACGTCGGCACGATGCCCGGCAAATCCACCTGGATCAGGGGGAAGTGCGCAACGTCGTGCGGCGACCGCAGCGGGCGCTCGCCGTCGAGAAGGCGCGGGCTGCACAGGGGCAGCAGCCATTCGTCGGAGAGCTTCTCCACGTAGAGATCGGGATGCACGCCGGAACTCAGGCGGATGCCCACGTCCACCCCGTCGCTGGTGAAGTTGGCATAGGCGACGCTGGCGCTGATGCGCGTCTCGATGTCGGGGTGGTGGCCGAGGAAGCGGTAGAGCCGCGGCACCAGCCACTTGGCGGTGAGGCCGGGGCTGGAGCTGACCACCAGGATGCTGTCGTCGCGGCCGCGCCCCAGCTGCTCCACCGCGTCGCGGATGGCCTCGAAGCCGGTGCGCACGCCCGGATAAATCAGGCGGGCAGATTCCGTGAGCTCGATCGAGCGCGCGCGGCGGTGGAACAGCTTGAGCCCCAAGAGGTCCTCCAGGCCTCGGACCTGGTGGCTGAGGGCGGCGGGCGTGACATGCAGCTCCGTGGCGGCTTTGGAGAAGCTCAGATGCCGGGCGGTGGCCTCGAAGGCGCGCAGTGCGTTGAGGGGCGGCAGGGGGCGGCGCATGGCTGGCCTTTTAGATTATCTCAGCATCAGTGCGAGATATCGTCGTTTGTCGCCTCGATATTAGCGGCGTAGGCCATCACGCCAAACCCACGCATTTGTGAGGAATCGTAACGGAAGCCATGACACGGCAGCAATCGGCGCCCGACAGCGGGGGCGCAGCGGAAGGCCCAACCGGCAACAAAGTGCTGGACCTGACACGGCGGGCCTGGTCGCGTTACTGGACGCGCCGGGCGGCGCAGGCCACCGTCGCCATGCTGCATGCCCTCGACGACCGCGCCCTCAAGGACATCGGCCTCGACCGCAGCGAGATCGAGTCGGTAGTCTACGGCGGTCGCAAGATCCGGAATGGCTGCGGCAGCCCGCCGGGCGGACCGGCACCGTTCTGCGAGCGGCGCATCGAGATGAGCCACTGACAGGCCGTAGGGCGTAATAGGCGAAGCCGTATTCCGTCGTTGCGCCCGTGCAGCGGCGGATTACGCTTCGCTAGTCCGCCCCTCGCCTCAGCGGCCCCAGTCGAACTTGTAGGAGAGCGCGACACCGCCGTAGAGCTGGTTCTCGGTCTCCACGATCGGGCTGTCGGCGGC
>DATBKR010000428.1:0-2372 GCA_036555805.1 Hyphomicrobiaceae bacterium
AGCTCGCCGGCCCCCCACCGGCGTACGCCGAACTCGCCTGGCACGGCGGCCCCCGCAAGCCGTGCCAGGCCCTGTTCGGCCCAGTCCGAGAGCCAGCCGGAGCCGCTGGTGTCTTGTCCTAGCGCGTGAAGCGGAAGGACCGGCGTATCGACTCGAAGATGAGACGATCCTCGGCCCGCGGCGCACGCCGATGCGGCGAAAGCCAGCGCGTTCGTAGGCCGCCAGCCCAGGGCGTTCCACTCCAGCGTCTCGAGCAGCATGTTGCGCAGCTGCGGCACGTGGAACGCGAAGGCGAGCACGAGCCGGGTGGCCTCGGTGCCAAGGCCCTGGCCGCGGCGGTCCCAAGAGGCCAGTACTCCCACGCGAGCGCCAAGCGCCGTGCCGACAGCACGCGCGTGCGGGTAGTCCCACCGCTACGACGGCAGCACCGCGAACAGCGCGACTGAGTCATGAGCGCAGCCGGCGCCTCCGGCGGTGCTCTTGCCGCTCGAGCGAGTCGCCGATCAGGTAGAGCGTCGGCGGCCACAGCCCGACGAACAGGGCGCGGCGCTCCGCGTTCCCCCGTTCGTCCTGGTCCACGGTCTTAGCGCGAATCCAAAGGACGATGCACAGTCCGACCGAGGACAGCGACGCCGCGTGGAGATGCCACCCCCGCAGCCCAATCGCATGCAGCTTCCAAGTCAGCACGAGCCGTCATGTACCCGCTCCACGGTCGAGCCGAACTCGCCGCGTGTGGCGTCTCTGGCGTCGGGTAGCACGACAGGGTGTCTGCACTCCCGCTGTCGCGACGCCTCGCCACCGCGGCGCGCTGGCCGGTTGGTATCGGGCTGACCTCCTGGCGCTACATGTGGAGGACGACGCCGTTCCACCGGCGCGAAGTCATCGGCTCGCCGACCGACGATGTCGCACCGCCGTTGTCGCCCGGTCTTCCACGTCACGAGATCCGGGACTCGGACCAGGGCGTTGGTCCACTCTTCCATCGCTCTTATCGCGCGCGCATCCGCGACCCGCGGATGTCGGCCGGCGAGCTGATGGCGCACCTGCAGGCCGATCCCGATGCGGCGGCGCCCGGCGAGTTCGCCACCTTCGTCAAGGTGCAAGGCGTCGAGGGACACATGCGCGTGGGCGATGAGTTCGTGGTTCGCATGGCCGGGCCTTGGGACGGGCCGGTGCGTGTCGTCGATACCACCAACGCCTCGTTTCGGCTCGTCACGCTCCTCCGCCATCTGGAGGCGGGGCAGATCGAGTTCGTGGCCAGGGACATCGACGGAGCCGTGGAGTTCTCAATCGAGTCTTGGGCGCGCAGCGCGGACCGCCTGGCAGACCTTCTCTACCAGCACTTGCGCATGGCCAAAGAAGTTCAGTTGCACATGTGGACCTCGTTCCTGGAGCGCGTGGCAAAGATCGCAGGTGGCCGCGTGAGCGGCGGGATCGACATCGAGACCCGACGGGTAGACCTGGTGGCCGACCGCAGGCTCACCCGGCTGCGCGACCGCCCGCTGAACTTCCGCCCTGAGCCCCGCCCTGAGCACCTGCGGGAGAACGGCTGGCACGTCGACGACCTGTGCCGGCAGTTGCCGCCCGAGCCTCCCGGACCGCCGGTCGAAGGGGGGAGCTGGCAAATCGCCCGAAGTCTGATGCGTGGCTACGAGTTCGCGGACCCATCGATCGTTCGCGCCGTGTACGACCCCGCGCAGCCATTGGAGGGACGCACGATGTTGCTCGAGCTGCGCTTCCATGGACTGCGCTTCCACGTGGGCGTCCGCGTCTCGGACGTCTACGACGAGGTGCGCGAGCGCGATGGCCGCCGCGCCCGAGTCTGGGGGTGGGCCTACCAGACGCTCCAAGGCCACCTCGAGATGGGCCAGATGGACTGGGAGGTGTGGAAGTGGCTCGACAATGGGCAGGTGGAGTTCCGCATCCATGCGTACTCGCGTGGCGCTCCCGAGCGCAACCCGATCGTGCGCCTCGGATTCCGCCTGTTCGGACGGCGGGAGCAGCTCGCATTCCTCCACAGCACGCTGGAGCGCATGAGGCGCCTCACCGAGGCGGCCCTACGCGGGAATGGTGCAGACGCGGTTCGGAGGACGGCCGACGAGCTCACCGTGCGGCCCGCCCGCGGCGCGGGACGTGTGCACTCGCGGCTCACGGAGTATCTGAAGGCCGACGAGGAGCAAGTCTGCCGGGGACCAGACGGATGATCACCCGGGCGCGGGTTTCGGCCGTTCGCTGCCCCGAGGTGATCGACAGCGCGATGGCGCGGCTGGGTGGCCAGGTTCTGCGCCGGTCGGTGGTCGACGTCGAGGAGGAGATTGCCGCGGCGGAGGAGGCGCAGGCGCAGGCCAAGCGTGAGGCCCGTAAGGAGCTGCACA
>DATBKR010000429.1:0-6593 GCA_036555805.1 Hyphomicrobiaceae bacterium
CTCTCCAAGACGCGCCCGGTCAGCCTCGCCACCAGCGGCGTCGGCAGTGCCACCCACATGACGCTGGAGCGGTTCAAGCAGGCCACCGGCGCGCCGATCGCGCACGTGCCCTACAAGAGCGGCGGCTCGCTGCTGCCCGACGTGATCAGCGGCAACGTCGACGGCGCCATGACGGAGCTCTCGACCGCGGTGGAGCTGCACAAGGGCGGCCGGGCGCGCATCCTCGCCGTCGCCGGCGCGGCCCGCTCCAAGCTGGCGCCCGATATCCCGACCTTCGACGAGCAGGGCGTGAAGGGCTTCGTGGCCCGCAGCTTCATTGGCATCGTTGCGCCCGCCAAGACGCCGCCCGGGCACCTCGCCAAGCTGCAGGCGGCGCTTGCGGCGGGGCTCGCGCCCGGCAGCGAGGCGGCGGGCAAGCTCATCGCCACAGGTTCCGAGATCGCCACGCCCGAGCAGATGACGCCCGGCGGCTTCGCCGACTTCATCAAGCGCGACTACGCGGACATGCGGGCTGCGGCGAAGCTCGCAGGCCTCGGCAAGTAGGTTTGGGTCAACGCCGGCGAAGCCGGCGGCAGACCCAGCACCGCTCAGATCGATGGCAGTGTTGGGTCTGCGCTTCGCTTGACCCAACCTACGTGATCTATCCGCGCTCGCCGGCGATGCGCCGCGCGAGGAAGTCCTGCGCGGTCGCGGCGGGCACGTCGCGCGAGACGAACGCGGCGCCGATGCCGCGCACCAGGATGAAGGTGAACCGGCCGTCGCGCACCTTCTTGTCCTGGCCCATGATGCGCATGAGCGCACCGGCGTCCGGGCCGGGCCCGCCGGGGATATCGGCGATGCGCGTGGGCAGGCCGGCGGCGGCGAGATGGGCGGTGACGCGCCGCACGCCCGTCTCGTCCACCAGTCCCAGCTCGCGGCTCAGCTCGAAGGCCAGGCAGATGCCGATGGCCACGCCCTCGCCGTGCAGCAGCCGGTCCGAGTAGCCGGCCCAGGCCTCCAGCGCGTGGCCGAAGGTGTGGCCCAGGTTGAGCAGCATGCGGTCGCCGGTCTCGGTCTCGTCGCGGGCCACGATGCCGGCCTTGCCCCGCACGCTGGTGGCCACCAAGTGGGCCAGCGCCGCACTCTCCTGCGCGGCCACCGCCGGCCAGTTGCGCTCCAGCCAGGCGAAGAACGCGGCATCGCCGAGCAGGCCGTACTTGGCGGCCTCGACGTAGCCTGCGCGGAACTCGCGCGCCTGCAGGCTCGCCAGCACGCCGATGTCGGCCAGAACCAGGCTCGGCTGATGGAAGGTCCCCACCAGGTTCTTGCCCTGCGCCGTGTCGATCCCGGTCTTGCCGCCCACCGAGGAGTCGACCTGGGCCAGCAGCGTCGTGGGCACCTGCACGAAGCGCACCCCGCGCCGCACCAGGCTGGCGGCGAGGCCGGTCAGGTCGCCGATGACGCCGCCGCCCAGGGCCACAATGAGCCCGCCGCGCTCCAGCCCCATCTCCAGCAGGCGCTCGCAGAGGCGGGCGAGGGCGGGGAAGCTCTTGGTTGGCTCGCCCGGCGGGAGCACCACGGTGCCCGCGTGCCGGCCGAGCGCGGCGAGGCCGCTCTCGAATGGCGCCAGGTGGAGCGCGGCCACGTTCTCGTCGGTGACAATGGCGCAGCGCGCCGGCCCCAGGCGCGCGCCGATCAGCTCCGGCGCGCGCGCCAGCAGGCCGGTGCCGATCAGCACGTCGTAGGAGCGCGCCCCAAGCCCGACCCGCACGGCCGTCGGCGCGGTCATGTCGCGGCCGCCTCGCAGCCGCAGGCCGGCCCGGCCAGCCGCGGCGACTGCGCCAGCGCGTCGATCATCTCCCCCACGATCACCTCGTGCGGTACGTCGCGGCTCTCCACGGAGAGGTCGGCGACCGACGCGTAGAGGGGATTGCGGGCGTCCATCAGGTTCTTCACCACCGTCTCGGGATCGCGCCCTTCGAACAGCGGCCGGGTATTGCGCTTGGCCACCCGCCGCACCAGGATCGCCACGTCGGCCTTGACCCAGACGGCAATTCCCGAGCTGCGGATGTTGGCGCGCGTCGCCTCGTTGAGCAGCGCGCCGCCGCCCGTGGCGAGCACCTGCGGACCCGACGCCAGCAGCCGGGCGATCACCCGGCGCTCCCCGTCGCGGAAGCTGGCCTCGCCGTGGTCGGCGAAGATCTCCTTGATGCTCTTGCCGGCGGCGCGCTCGATCTCCTCGTCCACGTCCACGAACGGCAGCTCGAGGCGCGGGGCGAGGCGCCGCCCCAGGGCTGACTTTCCGCTGCCAGGCATGCCGATCAGCACGATCGAGCGCACCCCCAGCTGGGCGCGAATGCGCTGTTCGGACGTTGCAGCCGGGCATGCGTCTTTCTCGGATGCCGGGCGCATCACTCTTTCCTAAGGGTTGCGCTTAAGACTATGGACGTCCGGACAGCTGGCTGGCCGCCGCCCGTGCGTCACCCGCGAGCTGTCTCCGGCCGGCCACAGCGGGCTGGCGTCAGCTGGGAGGCCATAATGGCGTCATTGTCAAGCCGGAGCATAACTGGTGAGGGAGCAGCATCGCCAAATGCCTAGCCTCTTCCGGTTTCTTGTGATCGCCGGGGTTCTAGGCGCGCTGGTCTTTGGCGGGCTTTTTTTGGCGGCTGTGCTGCTGGAACCGGGGCAGAGGGAGATGTCCACCTCGGTACCAGGCATCAAGATCCGCCGCTGATGTCGCGCCGCCATCCGGGGCGGCCGGGTTAGGCTGAATGGGCGCGGGCTTTCTTCGGGTGTTGTCTGCGGCGCTGCTGGCCGCCGCCCTGGCTGCAGGCGCGAGTGGTGCGGCGGCCCAGTCGGACCGTGACGACGAGGCGTACACCCCGCTCAACCGCCCCGTGGAAAGCACCGACCTGCCGCCGGCGCTCCTGCCGCTCGATCTGTGGCGCGGCCTCGATGCAGCGGCCGTCGAGAAGTTCCTGGCCAGCCCCGAGGTGCCGCCACGTTCGCCCGCCCTGCACCAGCTCTGGCGCCGCCTGCTGCTGGCGACGGCGGACCTGCCGACCGGCCACGGTCCCGGCCCGGATGCCGGCAAGGCAGGTGAGGATCTCCTGCGCCTGCGCCTGGAGGCGCTCTACCGCTCTGGACTCCTTGCGGATATCGCCGAAGTGCTGGGCAAAGGCGGGGCCTCGGACGCCACGGTGCGGCTGTGGCGCGCCCGTGTCGATATCTACCTGGGCGCGCGCGAGAAAGGGTGCCGGGCGCTGGCGGGCCGCGTCGAGCCGCAGCTCTCAAAGCCGCTCAGGGCCGAGAAGCAGCTCCTGCTCGGCTACTGTGCCGCGGTGGCCGGCGATACGGCCGGCGCCGCCCTGGCCGCCAGCCTCGCCCGCGAGGAGGGCAGCACGGCCGAACTGGCCCTGACGGTGCTCGAGGGGCTCGACGGGGGCATCGGACAGCGCCCGGCCCTGCCCGCCCGCGTGTCGCTGCTCGACTACCGGTTCCTGGAACTGATGGGGCCCGTCGCCGCGCCCCAAGTGCTCCCCAAGGCCGAGCCGGCGCTGCTGGTGGCGCTCGCCACGGCGGGCGTGCCCGATGCCAAGGTGCAGGTCGCGGCGGCCGAGGCCGCGCTGCGCCTGAACGCGCTGACGCCGGAGGCCGCCGCAGAAGCCTACCGGCGCCTGCCGGGCCCGCCCGCTGGCAGCGGGGCGGCGGGCACCGCCTCCGATCCCGCGCTGCACAGGGCGCAGCTGTTCCGCGCCGCGGAGGCCGCGCCGACTCCTGAGGCCAAGGTCCGCCTCGTGCGCACGCTCCTCATTGAGGCCCGCCATGCCGGGCTGCAGCTGCAGACCGCACGCATGCTGGCACCGCTGTTCTCCCAGCTCTGGCCCTCGTCGGCGACGGCCACCCTGGCGGAGCCGATCGTGGAGGTGGCGGTCGCTGGGGGGGACCTCGATCTGGCGCGCCGCTGGGCCGAGACGGCGGCCAACCTGCAGCACTGGCTGGCGCTGATCGACCTCGCCGACCCGCAGTCGCGGCTCCTGCGGCCGTCCGGCCTCTCCTACCTCGAAGACCTGGCCGCGCGCGGCCGGCTGCCCGCCGCCGCGCTGCACCGCGTGGTCACGGTGCTGGATGCGCTCAACGTGACCGTGCCGCTGCGCCTGTGGGAGGCCGCGGGGCGCGTGGCCCAGCCGAGCGGCGGCTACCTGCCGGAAACCGGCGTGCTGACCGAGCTGGCGCAGGCCGCGCGCCAGAAGGAGACGGGCCGCACCATCCTGCTCGTCATGCGCGCGCTGGGGCCCGAGGGTCCCAACGGTGCCAATGTCCTGGCGCTGGGCGATTCCATCCGTGCTCTGAGGCAGGCTGGGCTCGAGGCCGACGCCCGCCGCCTCGCGGTGGAGTGCCTGTTCGGCATCTGGCCGCGCACTTCGGGCAGTTGACCGGGCGATGACGGCCCAGAGATGACCGCAGACGATCCATGAGCACCGAGAAGGATGAGGACCGCCAGCTTATCGGCCGCTTCCTGGAGATGCTGAGCGCGGAGCGCGGGGCGGCGGAGAACACGCGGGCCGCCTACACGCGCGATCTCGACGACTTCCTGGCGTTTCTCTCTGGTCAGCGGAAGAAGCGCCTCGCCGCGGTGGAGACGGCGGACATCTCCGCCTACCTGCGCGCCGGCGCGCAGGGCGGGCTGGCGCCGGCCTCGCGCGCGCGCCGGCTGTCGGCCATCCGCCAGCTGTTCAAGTTCCTCGCCGCCGAGGGCGTCGTGTCCGAGGACCCGGCGAGCCGCCTTTCCGGCCCCAAGCGAGGCCGGCCGCTGCCGCGCACGCTGTCTGCGGCCGAGGTCGACCGCCTGATCGACACAGCGCGCCGTCGCATCGACGGCGCCGGGGGCCGCGAGCGCGTGCGCGCGCTCCGGCTCCACGCCCTGATCGAGATGCTCTACGCGACTGGCATGCGCGTGAGCGAGCTCGTCACGCTGCCGCGCTTGGTGCTGGCCGGCGACGGTCGCGTGCTCCTCATCAAGGGCAAGGGTGGGCGCGAGCGCATCGTCCCGCTCAATGCGCCGGCCCGCGCCGCGCTCGACCGCTACCTCAACGTCGGGTTCGACGACGGGGTCGCGCCGATGGTGAAGACCAAGTGGCTGTTCGCCTCGCGCGGGGCCGAGGGCCATCTCACGCGCCAGCGCCTGGCCCAGGAGCTGAAGGCGCTCGCCGCCGAGGCCGGGCTCGATCCGGGCCGGGTGTCGCCGCATGTCCTGCGCCACGCCTTCGCCAGCCATCTGCTCGACCGCGGGGCCGACCTGCGCTCGGTGCAGCAGCTCCTGGGCCACGCCGACATCTCCACGACACAGATCTACACCCATGTCCTGGAGGAGCGGCTGAAGCAGCTCGTGTTTGAGCACCACCCGCTGGCGAAACGGCGCCCGTAGCATGATGCTGGGGCTGGAGTCGCCGAAAAACAACGGGTGTGCGGAGGGCCACTATCCAACGGCCGGGAACGTTCGGAGGCGATCCGCGCTGCGCTCGATTCGTCGACACCATGGCCGTTGACTGCCACGAGTTGAAGCCGTCACTTGATGGCGCGGCTGATAGTGCTCGGAAAGACCTCCTTCCAGTCGTCCTTCATGCTGATCACGGTCCAACCTTTGCGCCCAGCTTCATCGTAGAGCGCTTGGGTGAACGTGCCGACCCTGGTGTCGGGCAGTCCGTTGGCCGGGCCGTAGGCGTATTCCCGGCTGGCGTCGTCGTGCAGTACCAGCATCGCGAGCCGCGCGCCGTCCCCGGCCGTCGTGTACTCCAGCATTTGCCGATCGCCGGTCGAGTTACCGAAAGCGGCGTACGGTCGGCGACCGATCATCAGGTGAATTCCCTCGGGCTTGCCGGCTTTGTTGTCGTTGAGCAGCAGCCTTGGGTCTCTTGTGAGCGTCGGTCTGCCGTCCTTGCCGTAGCCGAACGTCGTTCCGCCCGCCGTGCCGACGACCTGCTCGGGCGGGATGCCGTAGGCCTGCTGCGAGTAGACGCGCACGAAATCCTGGCCGCCGCCCGTGACGATGTAGGTCTTGTAGTCGTTGGCGCGCAGATAGCGCAGGACCTCCTGCATCGGCAGATAGGTCAGCTCGGTGTAAGGCAGGTCCCAGCGTGGATGTCTGGCGGTCTCTATCCACGTCTTCGCTTCGGCGCCGAACGCCTCCACCGTCATGCCGGTGAGAGTCGCGGCGAGGATCTCTTCGAGCTGTTTTATCGACAGCTTCGCGATCGCCTCACGGTTGCCGGACAGGACCGTCTTGAACGGCTCGACATGCTTCAGCTTCGGCCTTTGTGCCACCACTGCTGGGACGCGCTCCAGGCAGTAGATGACCTGCGTGTACATGGGGTGCTCGACCCACAGCGTGCCGTCCTGATCGAACGCGGCGATACGTGCCTCGGGCATCACGAAGTTAGCGCTGGAGGTGTCGGTGGTGTCGCGCACGAAGGCGATGATCGCCTGCTTCGCAGCGCCATCGTTCCAGGACGGCAGCGGGTCCGCGTCGGGCTCGGCCAGCGCCGGCATTCGAAGGAAGGGTGCAGGCACGATGGGAAGCGCCACCAACGCGGAGAGCACCGAGCGGCGGCTGA
>DATBKR010000430.1:0-12535 GCA_036555805.1 Hyphomicrobiaceae bacterium
CGACGGGCTCACCTTCGAGGTGCCCGCCGGCAGCGTGGTGGCGATCGTGGGGCCGTCCGGCGCCGGAAAGTCGACCGTGTCGCGCATCCTCCTGCGCTTCTACGACGTGTGGGGCGGACGCGTCACCATCGACGGCCAGGACCTCCGGGATGTCGCGCAGCGCTCGCTGCGGGCCGCCATCGGCGTGGTGCCGCAGGACACCGTGCTGTTCAACGACACCATCCTCTATAACATCCGCTACGGCCGCCCGGACGCAACCGACGCGGAGGTCGAGGAGGCGGCCCGCCTGGCTCAGATCGACGGCTTCATCCGTGCGCTGCCCGACGGCTACTGCACCATGGTGGGCGAGCGCGGGCTCAAGCTCTCCGGCGGCGAGAAGCAGCGCGTGGCCATCGCCCGCACCATCCTGAAGGCGCCGCCCATCCTGATCCTGGACGAGGCGACGAGCGCGCTCGACAGCCACACCGAGCGCCAGATCCAGAACGCGCTCGACGAGGTCGCCCGCAACCGCACGACGCTGGTCATCGCCCACCGGCTCTCCACCATCGTCGGCGCCGACAACATCCTGGTGCTGGAGGCGGGCCGCCTGGTGGAGCAGGGCACGCACGCGGAGCTGCTGGCCAAGGGCGGGCTCTACGCCAGCCTCTGGAACCGCCAGCGCGAGGCCGAGAAGGCGCGCGAACAGCTGGCGCACGCGCTGGCCGGGGAAGGGGAGCGCATCAAGGGCGGCCGCATCGAGGGCGGCGGAGCGTTCGCCTCACCGCCCCAAGGCGAGAAGCCGGAGCCGGTGCAGTCCCTGCCGTAGGCGCCGCCACGGCGCCGTCAAGGTTGCACTGGGGTCAGCCCGGAGCCACAGCCGGGCACCTGGGGCGCCAAACAAATCCGCCGCGGCGAGAACATGCCGCGGCGGGTTATTCTTGGATGGGTGCCCGCACCTTTGAAACGGACAGCCAACGAAATACGACGGTTCCCATCCCTCCGTAAGCCGCTGGTAACAGCAGTTGCAAAATAGCCAAAAAAGATCGCCAGTGCAGTCACCTGGAAGACACAACGCGGCACAAAATCCGCGACGTGTTGACCTATCTTTGGCTCCGCACGGCACGAAACGCCTGCTGCAAGCCCAGCTGACCGCCTCCCGCTCCGCCTTGGAGCGCGTTCGGCAGCGTCAACCTATATAGGGCGGGGAATTTCTCGGTGCGACAGCCCGCCCGCGACGCGGCAGACGGCAGCAGGATGGAGAACAGCAACCGACAAACCGGCCCGCCGGCAAGCGCCGGCGCCCGAGCGCGGGCCGCCGCGGCGGGCGCCTTGCGAACTGCACTCGGCGCCCTGCGCCTCGCCGGAGCGGCGCTCGCAGCCTTCTGGCGGCTCGCACGGCCGGCGCTGCGCGGCACACTCCAGGTGCTGCTGGCGCTGCTGATCCTGCTCGAACAATGGGGATGGGAGCCGCTG
Organism: Hyphomicrobiaceae bacterium; assembly: GCA_036555805.1. Classification (GTDB taxonomy): domain Bacteria; phylum Pseudomonadota; class Alphaproteobacteria; order Rhizobiales; family Hyphomicrobiaceae; genus AWTP1-13. The sequence goes on from DATBKR010000430.1 coordinate 1,453, forward strand.
GCGGACCTGCTCGGCCGGCTGGCGCGCTGGCAGCCGTGGGCGCAGGCGGAGACTGCCATCGCGCGCCTGCCGCCCTACGCCGCGCTGGTGGCTTTCGCTCTGCCCACGACCCTGCTCCTGCCGCTCAAGTTCCTGGCACTGATCCTGATCGCGCGCGGCCACCTGGTGCTGGCGGGCCTGCTGTTCGCCGCTGCCAAGGTGGCGGCCACGGCGCTCGTGGCCCGTCTCTTCATGCTCACCCAGCCGGCGCTCATGCAGATCCCATGGTTCGCCTGGGCCTACGACCGGTTCATCCCCTGGAAGAACGCCCTGGAGGATTACGTCCGCTCCTCCTACGTCTGGCGCGCGGGCCGGGTGTGGAAGGAGCGCGCCAGGCGGACGGCGGCGGCGCAGTGGCGGCTGGTGCGGCCGACGGTGTTGCGCCTGCGCGAGGCTGCGCGGCTCGCTGCCGCCCGTGCAGCCATCGAGGCGCGCCGCCTCGGCCGCGAGATCAAGGCGCGCTGGGCCACATTGGGGCGGTAGGAACGCACACGCTTCACCGCTGTCAGGAGCGTGAGCCCCCAAGGTCGCACCACGTCAATCCAGCACGTGGCTCACCATGCCGTCCGCGAGCTTCGGCTCGAACCATGTGGACTTCGGCGGCATGATGCCGCCGGCGTCGGCCACGGCCATCACGTCCTCCATCTGCGTGGGATAGAGCGAGAAGGCCACGGCCATCTCGCTTGAGTCCACCCGCCGCGCCAGCTCGGCGAGGCCGCGCCCGCCGCCGACGAAGTCGATGCGCTTGTCGGTGCGCTGGTCGGTGATGCCGAGCAGCGGCTCGATCAGGTTGGCCGCGAGCAGAGACACCGGCAGCCGGCCCACCGCGTCGCCCTCGGGCACCAGCTCCGGCTTCAGCTTCAGGTGGTGCCAGGTGCCGGCCAGATAGATGCCGAACTCGCGGGGGTTGGTCGGGCGCACGGGCGGGGCCGACGGCGACACGGTGAAGCGCTCGCCGATCTCCCGCAGCAGCGCCTCGGGCGAGCGCCCGTTCAGGTCGCGCACCACGCGATTGTAGTCGAGAATGGTCATGGAATGGTGCGGGAACAGCACCGACAGGAAATACCGGTGCGAAGCGTCTGCCGGGGCGGCAGCGCCGCCGCGGGCCTCGGACACGCGCGCCGCCGCCGCCGAGCGGTGGTGCCCGTCGGCGATGTAGAGCGCCGGCAGCGCCTCGAAGGCGTACGTCAGCTCCTCGATGGGGGCGGCGTCGGCGATCACCCACAACTCGTGCGTCACGTCGTCGTCGGCGGTGACGGCGATGTCGGGATCGCGCTCGGTAGCGCGCTTGAGGAGGGTGTCGATCTCGGGCGCGTGCGGGTAGGCCATCATCACCGGCCCGGTCTGGGCGTTGAGCGCCTCGATCTGGCGCACGCGGTCGGTCTCCTTGACCGGTGTCGTCAGTTCGTGCCGGCGGATGCGGCCGTTCTCGTAGCCGGCGAGCGCAGCGACGCAGGCAACCCCGGTCTGGCGGCGGCCCTGCCAGGACGTGCGGTAGGCGTAGTAGTGGGGGCGGGAGTCGCGCAGCAGCACGCGCTCGGCGATCATGCGCTCCAGGTTCTCCGCCGCCTTGGCGTAGACGGCGCTGCTGTAGGGATCGGTGCCCTCGGCGAGGTCGATCTCGGGCTTGGAGACATGCAGGAAGCTCCACGGCTTGCCGCGTGCACGCTGGCGCGCTTCCACGCTCGTCAGGACGTCATAGGGCGGTGCCAGCACCTCCCGCGCGCGAGCCGGAACGGGGCGCAGGGCCCGAAACGGCTTGATGAGCGTCACATGCCCCTCCTTCTTGGCCTGATCCCGACTCCCTTTAGGGGGAGTAGGCATCTGGCGCAATGCCCAGTTGGGGGGAGGTGTGTCGGGTCTACGTAGGGTCGCCCCCGGCACCAGCCAAGGTGCCAACCGCGAGATGATCCGGCGCACGCCCCCTGTGATCGTGAGATTGCGAACTCGTAACTTGACCGGCGCTCACGATGTTGGGTCTGCGGCTTCGCCTTGACCCAATCTACGAGCCACCGGAGGCCGCGTGCGCGCGCTCGATGGCGGCTTGGATGAGGCGCCAGGCGGGCGGCATATCAGGCCGCTTTGAGGGCCTTGATGCGCGGCTTGATCTTCGGCCAGGTCGTACGCTGAGCGACGCGGAAATCGTACTGGCTCTGCAGGTTCAGCCACATCTCCGCGCTTGTCCCAAGGTACTGGCCCAGCCGCAGTGCGGTCTTTTCAGTGCGGCGATGACCGCGGCGCTCGCCGGCATTCCGACCTTGGTCCACTGGATATCGACGGGTCGAACTCGTCCCTTGCGGGTCAGCTATGATCGCACACTCGTTTATCTCTTGAAGTGGTTTGGAACCATCTACGCATTGGTTGCCGGAACGATCACGCTGATCGCGTCCGCCGACCTGCTCTTCGGTGCCGGACTGGGCTACCCGGTATGGTCCGTATTGTTCGGTGCGGCGATGGTTACTGTTGGGCTGGTCATTCGCTGGATGGCGGGACTTTGGCTGACCCGCAGGTAAACCGCGGCAGGTGTGCTTGAAGTCTGGGGTCAGACCCGCAGGGTCTGACCCCATCGCGCTAATTCCGGCTCTTGTCCACCAGCGCGCGGTCCTTGATCCAGGGCATCATGGCCCTGAGCTTGGCGCCGATCTCCTCGATGGGGTGGGCGTCGTTGAGGCGGCGGGTGGCCTTGAAGCGCGGCAGGCCGGAGCGGAACTCCTGCATCCATAGCGACGTGAACTTGCCGGTCTGGATGTCGGCGAGGATGCGCTTCATCTCGGCCTTGGTTTCGGCGCTGACAACGCGCGGGCCCGACACGTACTCCCCGAACTCGGCCGTGTTGGACACCGAGTAGTTCATGTTGGCGATGCCGCCCTCGTAGATCAGGTCGACGATCAGCTTCACCTCGTGGCAGCACTCAAAGTAGGCCATCTCCGGCGAGTAGCCGGCTTCCACCAGGGTCTCGTAGCCCGCCCGGATCAGCTCGACGAGGCCGCCGCACAGCACCGCCTGCTCGCCGAAGAGATCCGTCTCGCACTCCTCCTTGAAGGTGGTCTCGATGATGCCGGCGCGGCCCCCGCCGATGGCAGCGCCGTAGGAGAGGAACAGGTCGTGCGCGTTGCCGCTCTTGTCCTGGTAGACGGCCATCAGGCACGGCACGCCGGCACCGCGCAGATACTCCGAGCGCACCGTATGGCCGGGGCCCTTGGGCGCGATCATGCCGACGTCGAGGTCGGCGCGCGGCTCGATCAGGCTGAAATGCACGTTGAGGCCGTGCGCGAACATCAGCGCCGCGCCGTTCTTCATGTTGGCTGCGAGGTGGTCCCTGTAGATGTCGGCCTGCAGTTCGTCGGGGGTGAGCATCATGACGATGTCGGCCCACTTGGCGGCCTCGGCCACCTCCATCACCTTGAGCTTCTCCTTCTCGGCCTTGGCCACTCCGCCCGAGCCCTTGCGCAGGGCGACCGCCACTTCCTTCACGCCCGAATCCCTCAGATTCAGCACGTGGGCGTGCCCCTGGCTGCCGTAGCCGACCACGGCCACCTTCTTGCCCTTGATCAGGTTGATGTCGGCATCACGATCGTAATAGACGCGCATGGGCGGCTCCCCTTGGGCTTTCCTTCGCTTGACTGCGGTGGGACGGGCACACACGCCTAGCGGGCTAGGCCTTGTCCCGCAAGGGAAAAGCAGCCGCGCCCCCACCGCCCCGCGGGTATCCGTGTCCGTCACAAGGCGATTTGCGGTCTGGCGATCATGAGCCAGAAGATCGCGAGCACCGCGCCGAAGGCCGGGAAGCCGAAGGCGAACCAGGTGCGGAACAGACGGTGGTATTCGGGCGGCAGGGGCTTGCCGTCTTGCGCCGCGCTGCACGCCAGATCGCGCATGCGCACCTGCATCCCCACCACCGGCAGCCAGAAGGCGCCCGCGACGAGATAGAGCAGGAGCGACAGAACGATCCAGCCGTCCCACGGCGAAAAACCGAGAAGCCGGGCGAGCAGGAAGCCGGTAATCGGCTGCACCGCGACGGCGCTCGCGGTGAACGCGAAATCGGCGATGACGACGATGCGCGCCACCCCGGCGATGACGCGCGCGTCGCCAGTGCGGTGCGCCATCAGCATGAAGAAAGCGATGCCTGCGCCGGTGCCCAGCAGCACCGCGGCACCGATGACGTGCAGGAATTTCAGGACGAGGTAGGCCAGCATCAGCGCTCGTCCAGGGTCGCCAGCGCCACCAGGGTGAGCGCCAGGAGTGGGACCTCGCTGAGCAGCAGTCCACGCTGGTCCAGCCAGACCTCCGGCGCGAAGACCGTACCGAGCACCAGCTGGAGGATCGTCAATCCGAGCGCGGCGAGCAAGGCAGGCCTCGCCGTGCGGCGCACGGCGATGGCGATCCCAATGGCGATGTTGACCACGGCGACGAGCGGGGCGATGTCGGGCCTGGCGTCGGTCGTGAAGCGCATGTGCCACGCCAACTGCAAGAGCCCGCTCGCGATCCAGTCAAGCGCCAGCACACCCAGCACCACCGGCTTCAGCAAATAGAGCCTGGCGAACCACCGCTCCTGCACGGAAGCCGGCTCCCCTGCCAGCGCGTCGGCGAGCGACTGCGGCGCGATGCCGGTGATGCTGCGCCATTCGCTGCCGTCTCCAGTCGCGCCGCGTGCGAGCTCGCGCCGCGCCGTGGTGCGCATCGGCGAGCGCCAGCCGAGCAGGCCCGCGAGGTCGCCGGCGCCGGACAGGCCGTGCATGAGCCAGCGCGGCAGGCGCACGACGCGCGCGTTCCTCCAGCCGAGCCAGCGGCGATAGGCCAGCACCGCATCCATGACGGAAAGCCGCTCGGGTCCCACGACATCCAGGGCTACGTGCTCGGACGCGCCAGGAGACAAGAAATGCACGACCGTCTGTACGAGATCCTCTATCTGCACAACCTGCAACGCGCCGGCGTCTGGCATTTGCGGCACCACAGGCAGGGCGGCAAGGCCGCGCAACAACGCGCTGCCGCCGTAGGCGGCGCGTCCGACCACCACCGAAGGCCGCAGGATCACCCAGTCCAGGTTGCGGGCCATCAGCGCCTGGTCGCCGGCCAGCTTGCTGCGCCCGAACGCCGTCGCGGCGCCGCAATTTACACCGACCGCGGAGATATGGATGACGCGGCGCACGCCGGCCTGCTCGCACGCCGCGAACAGGGCCGCCGCGCCCTCGACGTGCACGGCCTTGGTGGAATCGCGCGGCCCGTCCTGCAACACGCCGGCGCAGTTGACCACTGCATCAATGCCAACCACGTGCGGCAGCCAGTCGCCCGCCCGGCCAGCCTTGGCGATGTCGAGGGCGAGCCAGCGGGTCGCCCCGAGCTCCGTGCGTGCCCGGCCCGGGCGCGCCACCGCGATCACCTCGTGCCCCTCGCGCACGAGCCGCGCCAGCACGGCCGCGCCGATCAGTCCCGTCGCGCCTGTCAACAGCACCCGCACCGCATCCTCTCCGGCTCGTTGGCACGGCGCGCCGTCGCGCCGAGGTCCCGCGAGCTAAGGGGCCATGACTGCCGGGCGGAGTCAAAAGGGGCCAGACCCGCAGGGATCCCACAGGTTCCGACCCCAAGGATGCGCCGTTGAACGGCGGGGGAGGAAGTTCTGGGCGCGATGCCGATGCTCGATCGCCGCCGCGCCAGCCTCTGCTCGCGTCAGGCGCTGGCGCGCTTGAAGTTCTCACCAGCCTTGTTCCAGTTCACCACGTTCCACCAGGCGTCCACGTACTCGCTGCGGCGGTACTGGTGCTTCAGGTAGTAGGCGTGCTCCCACACGTCGATGCCGACGATCGGCTTGGCCCCGTTGGGGTCCATGTGCGGGCTGTCCTGGCCGGGCGTGCTGAACACGGTGAGCTTGCCGTCCTTCATCACCAGCCACGCCCAGCCCGAGCCGAAGCGGCCGACGGCCTGCTGCTTGAGGGCCGCCTGCATCTGGTCGAAGCCGCCGAAGGTGCCGTCGATGGCGTTCTTGAGATCGCCGACCGGCATTGCCGGGCCGCCGGGGGTCATCAGTTCCCAGAAGAAGGTGTGATTCCAGTGGCCGCCCATGTTGTTCCGCACCGCGCTGCGGATGGCCTCGGGCACGGCGCCGAGGTTGGACACGATCTCCTCGGGAGACTTGGCGGAGAGGTCGGGGTACTTGCCGACGAGGCCGTTGAGGTTGACGATGTAGGCATTGTGATGGTTGCGGTGGTGGAAGTTCATCGTCGCGGTATCGATGTGCGGTTCCAGCGCCTCGTAGGGGTAGCCGAGCGGCGGCAGGGTGAACGCGTTGGCGGGCTGGGCGAAGGCGGCGCGGCCGAGGGCGGTGGCGCTGCCGGCAAAGGCGGCCGCACCGCCCAGGAGCTTCAGGGTCTGTCTGCGGTTCATGACATCCTCCGTAGGGGCCCTCATGGCCGGCTGCTGCGGCCTGGGAGGGCGGCAAGACACTCACTGCCCCACCCTCCAGACCGTACGGCGGGCGGTGGTGCGACGATGCCACCGTTACGGAGGGCCACCGCCCCTGGATGTCCGGCACCGGGCGAACGCACATCAAATGTCCGTGACGCCGGTGAGATGGTGAGATGGTGAGTATCGGGATGAGCAAGTGGCCGCCCGTTAGGGGTCTTCCGGAAGGGAAACGGCATCGGCCATCCCTCATATTCGCTGACCGGCAATCACCACCTCACCATCTCACCACTCACCATCTCACCCGTCTGCAACCTGACCGGCCGACGCGGTAACGATGCAACCGGATCATCCTGAGGAGCTGCAGATCGGTGGCCTGGGCGCCCAGGGCGACGGCATCGCCGACACGGACGCCGGGGTCCGGTACGTGCCGTTCGCACTGCCCGGCGAGCGGGTGCAGGCGGCGGGGGATGGACCGCCCCGGCTGCTCTCCGCGCCGAGCCCGGAACGCGTGCCGGCGCTGTGCCGGCATTTCGGCATCTGCGGAGGGTGCGCCGCCCAGCACATAGGTGAGCGGCTCTACGCGGAGTGGAAGCGTGACACGGTTGTCGCAGCGTTGCGCCGGCGCGGGCTCGCACCGGGCGTCGCGCGCTTGCAGCGCGTGGCACCCGGCTCGCGTCGGCGCGCTGTGCTGACTGCGCGGCGCGACGGCGGGCGCATCGTGCTCGGCTATTACCGCCGCAAGAGCCACGAGCTCGTGGATATCGCGGAGTGCCCGGTGCTTCTCCCCGCCATCGTCGCCAAGCTGCCGGCGCTGCACGCCATCGCGGCGGCGGTGGCCGCGCCGCAGGTGCGCCTGACGGTCCTGGCCGCGCCCGCGGGTCTGGACGTGGCGGCCGAAGCCGGCGGCCCCCGGCCCGGACGGGCCGCCGTCGCCGATCTCGGCCGCATCGCCACCGAGCATGATCTCGCGCGCGTAAGCGTCGACGGAGAGACCGTCATCGAGCGCGCACGGCCGGTGCTGCGCATGGGCGAGGTCGACATTGCGGTGCCGCCCGATGCGTTCGTCCAGGCCGTCCAGGCGTCGGAGGAGACCATGCGCGCGCTGGTTATGGCTGGCCTCGGCAAGTCCAGCCGCGCCGCCGACCTCTTCTGCGGTGTTGGCACCTTCACGTTCGCGCTGGCGCGCCGCGCGCGCGTGCTGGCACTCGACAGCGACCATGCTGCCATCGCCGCGCTTGCGACCGCGGCGCGTCACGCCCAGGGCGTGAAGCCCATCGAGGCCAGGGTGCGCGATCTCTTCCGCGAGCCCCTGTCAACCAGGGAGCTCGAGCCGTTCGATGCGGTGGTGTTCGATCCGCCGCGCGCCGGCGCCCAGCGGCAGGCGCAGGAGCTGGCGCGCTCGACGGTGGAGACCGTGATCGCGGTCTCCTGCGATCCAGGCACGCTGGCCCGCGACGCGCAGATTCTGGTGGACGGCGACTACGTCATCGCCAGCGTCACGCCCATCGACCAGTTCGTGTTCTCGGCCCAGATCGAGACCGTCGCCGTGCTGCGGCGGATCGTGCCCGCCCGAGCCCGTCGGCGCTGAACGATGCGTAGCCGGCCGGTCGAGCGCCTGGCCGGAGAGGGACAGCCAGGCGCCGTTTCGTTCGGCCGATCTCAGCCGATCTCCGCCAGGTAGAACTTGTCGGCGAAGTGGCCCATGCCGAGCCGCCATTCCACGGGATGGCCGTCCAGGTCGTGCACCAGACGGTCCAGCACCAGGATGGGCACCCCGGCCTTGAGGTTCAGCGCTTCAGAGACAGAGGGTGATGCCGCCCCGATGGACACCCGCTCGTCGCCCTTGCCCAGCAGGATGCCGTACTGCTGCGCCAGCACCACGATCCGGTGCGGCATTGCCTCCTGCTCGTCGAGGCCGGGGAACAGCGATACCGGCATGGCCGCCTCCTCGACCATGAACGGCTCGCCGCGGTGCAGCCGCACCTGCTGGATGCGCCACACCTTGTCGTCCGGCCGCAGCCGCAGGCGACCGCATTCGGCCGGGTTGGCCGCCGCCTGCGTGATGCCCAACAGTTTGAGTTCGCCGGTAACGCGCTCGCCGTCCGCCGCACGGATGTTGCTGAACCGGACCGCCAACTCGTCGGAGGACTGGTCGTTCACGAACGTGCCGCGGCCCTGGCGTCGGGTCAGCAGCCGCTCGCCCTCCATCAGGTCGAGCGCCTTGCGCATGGTGCCCGAACTGACGCCGAATTCGCGCGCCAGGTCGCCCTCGTTGGGAATGGCGGAGTTGGGCTTCCATTCCCCGCCGGCGATGCGTGACGCCAGGGCATCGCGCACCTGCAGATAGAGAGGACGCGTGGTGAAGCGTCCCGTACTTACCAGTCGGTTGTTCGTCAGCATGCTGGCCTCTCCCCTTTATGCTGGATATCGGACATGTGACAAATTATTCCCGCTATAATTTGTCGTCATGCATGTATTCTATAGTATATCTTGGGCACAATCCTTTGGTTCCACCCAAGATTCTTCGATCACAATAGTCCAATAGAGAGAATTATTCGAGATCTCCGTCCGACGTTGCTCACAGAATATTCGGCTGCCGGTACCGGGCCCGCTTATGTCCGCCAAATCGTCTGAGTTCTTGCAATCACCGCCACAGCCTCGGCTCGTCTCCGGCTTCGTTGCCCGAGACGTCCCAAGCCTGCTGCGCGGCGATAACGGAGCGGCGCGACGGCGCGGGCAGTCTCAGTGACCCCGGAGCCAAAACGACCGTCGACCTGCACAACCCGGCAGAATTATTCGCCGCCCTAGCAAGGTTTGGCAAACCCGGTCGTGTACAACACTTTGCGAACGGTACGCCGCCGATTTCGCCATCGAATTGCCCTTGTCGTCTGCTTTGGGCACGCGCCGAGTGCGCACCTTTCCCCAGCCATCCTCAGCATCTCTGCCGCCGGTGCAGTTCCACACCCGGTGCGCGGATTTTACCGGGCGGCGCCGGGCCCTGCCGGGTATTGTTGTTCGTGGCGCCGCGGGCGCGGCCCGGCGAGCGCAAGGAGGAAGCTCATGGGCAACGAGATCGATTTGAAGGAGCGCACCGCCGTCGTCACCGGCGGCGCGCAGGGTTTCGGCCGGGCCATCACGGAGAGGTTCGTCGCCTCGGGAGCCAGCGTGGCGATCTGGGACCGCGACGTTGCGCTGGCCCGTCGCACCGCAACCGAGTTGGGCCCGCAGGTCGCCGCCTTCGCCTGCGACGTGAGCGAGCCGGCGAGCGTGGCTGATGCGCTGTCTGCAACTCTGGGGCAGTTCCGGCGCATCGACATCCTCGTCAACAACGCCGGAATTGCCGGCGCCAACGCCAAGACCTGGGAGACGGACGTGGAGGAATGGCGCAACGTAGTGCGCATCAACCTCGACGGCCCCTTCATCTGCTCGCGGGCGGTGGTGCCGCACATGATCGCGCAGGGCTATGGGCGCATCGTCAACATCGCCTCGATCGCGGGCAAGGAGGGCAACCCCAACGCGGCCCACTATTCGGCCTCCAAGGCCGGTGTGATCGCGCTCACCAAGTCGCTGGGCAAGGAACTGGCCGGCTACGACATCGCCGTCAATGCCGTGACGCCGGCCGCGGCCAAGACCGCCATCTTCGACCAGATCACCCAGGAGCACATCGACTTCATGCTCTCCAAGATCCCGCGCAACCGCTTCGTGACGGTCCAGGAGGTGGCCTCGATGGTGGCCTGGCTGGCTTCCGCGGAGAACTCGTTCGCCACCGGCGCGGTGTTCGACATCTCCGGCGGCCGCGCGACGTACTGAGATTTCAGGCGGCACTTGTCATGCCGGGCGCGGACGACAGCCCGTGACCCGACTGCCGAAGCTCGATTGCCTGCAGATTGACAGGCCCGCACCAACTTCCGGACCCAAGCCGCGCTATCGCAGCGTCGTGTCCTTGAGCCGCTCGGCGACGCGTTGGCATGCGCGCGCCCACTGACGCTTGGTCATGTGGGTGGCGGGCTCCCACAGGGCGAGGCAGCTGGACAGGGCATCGCTGGGGCTGGTGGATCCGCGCGCGGACTCCGCCCGCTTCTCGGCGACGACGGTACGGCGGGCCCGGCCGCGCTTCGTCCGCCAGGTGCCGCTGAGCAAGGAGCCTGCGGGCGTTGCCTGGACGAGCGTCAACGATGCCGGCTCGGACGGTGCCCGGGCCCTGGTCTCGGCCAGCGCGGCCCCGCCGATCCACGCCAGCGACAGAGAGGCAATGAGAGCCGTTCGCATGGGCGTCCCCCGAGTTGCATGCGGCACACCAATATGGACAGCACGGCCCATCGGCGCAACCGCGCCCGGGCGTGCCCTGGGTGCCCCGGGTGCCCCTGGGACGCTAGGCGGGCACCAGGTGCGCGCGCCCTGGGTGCGAGGGTCCTGCCGGCCGCCCTCCGCATGCCCTCCCCATGATCGACGCGGCGCCTGCGCTCTGGTTAAATGCGCGCCCGTTGGCGCTCGGAAGGACGGGCCGCTGGAGGCATGAGGCGATGAAGGCGATGCTGAGCATGGCGCCGGGCGGTCCGGACACGCTGGTGCTGGAGGAGTTGCCCGATCCAACGCCGGGGGCCGGCGAGGTGCTCATCGCTGTCAAGGCGTGCGGGGTGAA
>DATBKR010000431.1:0-2227 GCA_036555805.1 Hyphomicrobiaceae bacterium
CGGGCGCTCGTGCAGATCGGTGAGCCGCGTGACGACGTCGAGCAGCCTGTCGGCATCGTCGAAGAACTCGACCGGCCCGTAGGCGTGCACGGCGATGTAGTTCCAGGTGGGCACGACCTTCCCGGTCTCCTGCTTGGTCGCATACCACGACGGCGTCACGTAGGCGTCCGGCCCCATGAAGATGGCCATCGCTTCGCCCAGCGGCGCGCTCCGCCACTGCGGATTGGCGCGCGCGACGTGCCCGTAGAGTACCCCGTGCGGCCCGTCGCTCTCATCGAGCAGGATCGGCAGCGGCGTGGCAATGAGGCCGTCCGCCGTGGCGGTGACGAAGCTGCAGAGACGCGCCGCACGCATCGTGGCGTGCACGCTGGTGAGGTCGTCGTCGCGGAAGGCGGGCGGGACGTACATTGCGTCTTCTCCTGGTCGCGTATGGGGTCAGACCCTGCGGGTCTGACCCCATTTGGCGCATCGTCGATCTATCTGACTAAGGCTCCGCCGCTTGCCAAGTGGGGCTCAGTGTTGAGTTGCGTGCCATTGACCACAGACGTCGAGCCATGGGGTCAGACCCGCAGGGTCTGACCCCCACTTAGCGCCATCGCTTCGGCGATGAGGCGGTAGCTCTTGTGGCGGACGGCCTCGTCGTAGGCCCACGTCACGACCGCCATCTCCTGCACGTCGAGGCGCGCCGCCAGCTCCTTGATGCGCTCGGCGACCTGCGGGCCGGTGCCGACGAACGCATCGGCGTGCATGCGGTCGATGCGGGCGCGCTCGGCGCCCGGGTAGGGGTGCGCCGCAGCCACCGACGGCGGCTCCAGCGGTACGAAGATGCCGCTGTCGCGGAGCAGGCGCACCCGCGCGCGGGAGAAGAACTGGAAGCGGGCCTCCTCCTCGGTGTCGGCAGCGAGCGCCCACACGCAGAGCGCGGTGTGCGGCTCGGGATGGCGCGCGCTCGGCCTGTAGAGCCGGCGATACAAGTCGAGCGCCTCCGGCGCGCCCTTGCCGTCGGTGAAGAACCAGGCGAAGGCGTAGGGCAGGCCGAAGTGCGCGGCCACCTGCGCGCCGTAGTCGGAGCTGCCCAGGATCCACACCTCGGGCACCGTATCCGGCAGGGGATGCGCCCTCACCAGCCGGAACGGGTGGCTTTCGAGGAGCGGCTGCCCCGACACCCACGCCAGCAGGTCACGCACGTCGGCGGGGAACGCGTCGGGCCGCTCGTTGGCAAGCGGGTTGAGGGCGAACGCCGTGCGCCCGTCCGAGCCCGGCGCTCGCCCCAGCCCCAGGTCGATGCGCCCCGGCGCCAGCGCCTCCAGCACCAGGAACTGCTCCGCCACCTTGTAGGGCGAGTAGTGGGGCAGCATCACGCCGGCGCTGCCGACGCGGATGCGCCGGGTGACGCCGGCGATGGCGGCGATCAGGATCTCCGGGGCCGAGCCCGCTATGCTGGCATGGTTGTGGTGCTCGGACACCCAGAAGCGATGATAGCCCAGCGTCTCGCAGACTTGCGCGAGCGCAACCGTGTCGCGGATCGACTGCCCATGCGGCCGACCCACGACGGCCACCGACTGGTCGAGGACAGAGAGGAGCACGCTCGTTTCCTATCGTTCAGGGAAGTCGGAAACCGGAAACCGGAAGTCAGAAGACAGAATCGAGAGTCGGAGGTCGGAAGTCGGGCTGATTTCGATTTCCATTCCGACTTCCGATTTCCGGCTTCCGGTTTTCGGCTTCACGACCTCCAAACCTACCACCCCTTGAACGGCGTCTCCGGCACCGGTGTCCTGGGCGGCTTGCGCTCGACGAAGGCGATGAGGTTGTCCACCACCAGCTGGCCCATGGCATCGCGCGTGTGCTGGGAGGCCGAGCCCAGGTGCGGGAACAGGGTGGCGTTGTCGAGTTCGAGGAAAGCCGGGTTGAACCTGGGTTCGTCGAGGAACACGTCGAGGCCGGCAGCCAGGATGGTCCTGGCTTTGAGCGCTGCGATCAGCGCCGCCTCGTCCACCACCGAGCCGCGCGATACGTTGATCAGGATGCCGCGCGGGCCCAGCGCGTCGAGCACCGGCGCGTCGATCAGGTTCTGCGTCTCCGGTCCGCCCGGCGTCACCACGATCAAGGTGTCGACATCGCGCGCCAGCGCCACCAGGTCGGCATGGTAGCGATAGCTCACGCCTGCCTGCCGGTTGCGGCCGTAGTAGCTGACGGGCACGCCGAACGCCTCCAGGCGGCGCGCGAT
>DATBKR010000432.1:0-4333 GCA_036555805.1 Hyphomicrobiaceae bacterium
CTGACCATGATCTTCCTTTTGGGCGGTGCTTGAACGGGTCAAGTCCATCCCCAATTGGAAGAGGGCGTCGGTATAAGCCATGGGACCCCTCCCCAACCAGTAGATAGCCAACCCGCTGCCCCGCGCGCCGGGACTCAACGCGCGGGGCAAACGGAGTCGGGTCATATGAGACCAACGCTCCGGTGGTGCAAGGGTTTTGGGGGCGTTTTGCCCGGCTGCGACGAATTTTGCCAAACGCCTGCTGCAGCGTAGCCGCGCGCCGGCAGTCGGGGGTCGGTAGGGCGGATTAGCGCGAAGCGCGTAATCCGCCGACCGTCGCCGGCAAAGGGAACGGCGGATTACGCGTCGCTGCGCGCCGCTAATCCGCCCTACAGACGCGCCGACTGCCGACCCCCCGCTCGTCAGTCCTTCTTGAGCAGCTTCTCGATCAGCTCGCCCGGCTTCACCCGCTTCTCGCTGTCGCCGCCGAGCAGCCCCTTGAGCGCGTCCTGCACCTCGCGCGAGCGCAGGTTCTTGCCGATCTGGTTGACGGCCTCGCTGAGCCCTTCCTGCCCGCTGATCGCGAACTTCGGCCGCTCCAGCGGTCCGCTGATGGCGATCGGCAGCTCGATGGTGTCGATCTTGATGGCGGCACCTTCGTCGGTCGGGCCGCCCGTGATCCTGGTGTGCAGGGTGTAGGCGATGCGGCGCGGGCCGAGTTCGATCCGGCCTTCGCCGCTCACCTCAACACGCTCGCTGTCGAGCTTCAGATCCTGCGTCCGGGCAATCCCATTGGCGATCTCGAAGGTGCCGGCGAGCGAGCGGAAGGGCGTGCGGTCCTCGCGCCGCGGGGCGACGTTGCCGAGCCGGCCGCGCTGCAGCGCGCGCAGGCTCCGGTCGATGTCGATGCCGGTGACGCTGCCCTCGGCGACATTCACCTGCACTTGGCCCTGCAGCGTTTCGACGATCTGCCGCTCCGACAGCCCGTGCGCGCCGAGATCGAGCGCGACGGAGCCGCGGCCGTCGAGCCAGTCTACACTTGCGGTGTCCTTGAGCAGCGGGAGGATGGACACGTCGGCGAGCTTCAGGCGCGCGGCGATGACCGGCGTCGGGCCGTTGGTATCGATCGTAAGGCCGCCCTGGCCGCGACCGCCGTACAACTCGGGCTCGCGCAGCACCAGCTTGAGGACGCCCGCATCGGCCGTAACGTCGAACGTGGCGGGGCCGATCTTCAGGTCCTTGTAGGCGAGACGCTGCAGCGAGAAGATGCCCTCGACGGCGATGCCGCCCCGCCGAGACAGGGTTCCACGGTAGGCGGCCTCCAACGGCCCACCGGCCAGCTTCAGGGCGACCTGCTCCAGCTGACTGTCGCCCGCCCGGCCCGCAGCCATCGTGGCGGAGAAGTGGAACGGCTCCCCCTGCCAGACGAAGGCGCCGTTCATGGTCACGGCGCCGGCCGCAGTCTCGCCCGCCGCATCGATGTTGAGCGCGCCGATCTCGTAGCTCGCACCCGTCCGCTCGTCGCGGTAGCGCACCGTGCCGTCGAGGAGGCGCACGGCCCAGGGCCGGGGTCGCCGGGACCGCGTGGAGGTTATGGACGTGATCCCCTGTATGGGCGACAAGCCCGCCGCCGGGTCGGGTGGACGGCCGGGGAGGGGCACGGGCGCGGCGGCGTCCCAGCTGCGGCGGCCCTGCGCGTCGACGGTCAGCTCGATCATCGGCCGGCGCAGCGTGATGCGGTCGAGGCGCGGCCGGCGCGAGAGCAGCGACCAGAGGCTGGTCTCCACGTCGAGCGACGGCGCCGCCAGCGTCGGCGCGCCGGCCATGCCGCCGGGGGCCAGCAGGGCGACGTCGCCCAGGGAGACGACGACCCGCGGAAACAGCGCCACCGACATCGGGCCGGCCACCGTGAGGGCGCGCCCGGTGCGGGCGCTGACATCGGCGGCGAGGCGGTCGCGTACGGCGTCGAGGGGCGGCGCGACCAGCAGGAAGGTCAAGGCCCCAAAGGCCAGGCAGACCAGCGCCAGCGCACCGTAGCCGGCGGCGGCGAGCCAAAGGCGCTTTGGGGGTGCCCGGTCACGGCGGTGCGAGATTGGGCGGCGCATGGCGTGCATCGCTCCCTACGAGAGGCGCCGGACGCGCGGTCATCGCCGAACCGGGACCGGTCCGACGCAATAGGGCGGGAGACTGTAGGCCAGGCTCGCGGCCAAATTGAGGGACCGGCCTGCGCGCGCCCGCAAAAAACCGCGTCGTCACCGAGCCGCAGCTGGCTCGCACCTCGCCTGCGCGACGCTTTGGTGCACTGCAGCGCCGGCCGTGCCACGGTAAACGAGAGTATAAACCGCACGCCGCACAACGGGCGCAGCCAGGAGCAGGACATGCTGGCCAAGACCAAGACCGATAGCGAAGCCCTGGTCTACCCGCATCCCGAAGCCCCGGCCGCGGGCCGGGTGCTGGAGGTGGCGCCCGGCATCCTGTGGGCGCGCATCCCGCTGCCGTTCCGCCTCGACCACATCAATGTTTACCTCATCGAGGACGGTGCCGGCTGGGCGATCCTGGACACGGGCATCGGCAACGACGCCACCCGCGCCTTGTGGCAGGCCATGGCGCAAGGGCCGCTCGCGGGCCGAGCCTTCACCCGCTTGATCGTCACCCACGCGCACCCCGACCACATCGGCCTCGCCGGTTGGCTGTGCGAGCGCTTCGGCCTGCCGCTGCTGACCAGCCAGACCAGCTACCTGAGCTGCCTCAATGTCTCGCTCAGCCCCGGCGCGCTCGATGCCAAGCCCTACCGCGACTTCTACCTGCGTCATGGTCTCGATGCTGCGGCAACCCAGCGCGTCGCCACGCAGGGCCACGCGTATCTGAGGATGGTCTCAGGGCTGCCGCCCACCTTCGAGCGCGTCGTCGCCGGCGACACGCTCCAGATCGGCGGGCGCAGCTTCGGGGTGCTGACCGGCAACGGCCACGCGCCCGAGCAGGTGATGCTCTATTGCGCCGCCGACAAGGTATTCCTTGCCGCCGACCAGGTGCTGGCCAAGATCACGCCCAACATCAGCGTGTGGGCCGTGGAGCCGACGGGCGATCCGCTCGGCCTCTATGTGCGTTCCCTGGGCGAGATCCGCGCCCGCCTCCCCGCCGATGCGCTGGTGCTGCCGGGGCACCAGCTGCCGTTCCACGGCCTGCACGCCAGGACGGCCGAGCTGATCGCGCACCACGAGAAGCGCTGCGCGCTGATCGCGGCGGCCTGCAGGGCGGCGCCGCGCTCGGCGGCCGAGCTGCTGCCGGTGCTGTTCACGCGCCAGCTCGACCCGCACCAGATGAGCTTCGCCTTCAGCGAGACGCTGGCGCACGTCAACTACATGCTCCGCCGCGGGGAACTGGCGTGGGCCGACGGCAGCGACGCCGTCGAGCGGGTGGTGGCACGAGGGTGACGAGCCCGAGCCTGCGCGTGCGCGCCGGCCGTGGCGTTGCCTGAGGTCACGCCCCGGCTTCCGGGAGCGGAGGGGTTGGGCTAAACCTTGGCCGGAGGGACGGAGGCATCGGGGGACAATTGCATGCGCGCCAGGTTCTCGCGGGTCCAGCTGCGCGATCTCGTGTTCATCGCGGTGCCGGCGCTCATCGCCGTCGCCGCGGCCGTCTGGCTGGCCCTGCGCTTTGCCGACCCGCCGCCGCCGGCCGCGTTCGTGGTCTCGGCGGCTACCAAGGGCAGCCCCTACTACCGTATCGCTGAGCGCTACCGGCCAGTGTTCGAGCGCAACGGCGTGAAGCTGGAGGTGCGCGAGTCCGGCGGGTCGTTCGCCAACCTCAAGGCGCTGCTGGATCCGGCCTCCGGGGTGCACGCGGCGTTCATGCAGGGCGGCCTGGCCGCGGCCAAGGACGCGCCCGGCGTGCTCTCCATCGGCCGCGTCGCCTACGAGCCGCTGTGGGTGTTCCACGCCTCCAGCCTGCGCATCGAGCGGCTTTCCGAGCTCAAGGGCAAGCGCATCCTGGTGGGCCCGGCCGGCAGCGGCACGGCCGGCCTCGCGCTGCGCCTGCTCGCCGCCAACGGCGTCACGGCCGAGACGGCGACCCTCATCGACAGCGAGCTGCCCCAGTATGTGGACAAGCTGGGCAACGGCGAAGCCGACGCCGGCTTCCTGGCGCTCGCGGTGGAGGCGCAGACCATCCAGCGCCTGCTGCGGGTGCCCAACATCACCCTGATGAGCTTTGTCAACGCCGAGGCCTATACCCAGCGCTTCCCGTTCCTGACGCCGCTCCTCCTGCACGAGGGCGTGGTGGACTTCGCGGCCAACGTGCCGCCCACCGACACGGTGCTGCTCGCCACCACCGCCGCCGTGCTGGTGCGCGAGGA
>DATBKR010000433.1:0-9942 GCA_036555805.1 Hyphomicrobiaceae bacterium
GCCGAGGAAGCGGCCGACGTTCAGCACGGCGGCGTGAATGCGGCCGTCGGGCGAGATCAGCAGGTCCTTGACGGAGCCGATCTTCTCGCCGCTCTTGTTGTAGATGTCCTGGTTGTAGTACGTGGCCACCGGCACCCAGTCGGACGCGGGCTTGGAGAAATACGTTACCTGGCCCTGCGTCGTGCCCTGAGCGATCTGGGTGGAAGCGGTGCCGCTCGGACCGGTGGTCTGCGTGCCCGTTCTGTGCTCGGCGGTCGGTGCCGTGGCCGTGCGTTCGGTGCCGGTCTGGCTGCCGGGCAGCAGGTACCAGAGCAGGCCGCCGAGGGCGATCAGGGGCAGCACCCAGTAGGCCCAGTTCCAGTTCGATTCCGGCTCCCGCGTCTCCACCGGGCGGCGCGAGCCCGAGGCGGTGCTGGCGCGATAGGTCTCCGGGGTGTCGTAGCTGCGCGCCTCGGGACGGATGGTCTCGGCGCCTTCCTGCACGCGCACCCTGGAGCTGAGAAGATCGGACAGGCCCGCCGGCATTGCCGCGCTGATCTGGTCGCGCTGGCCCATGAGCATGCGCGCAAGGCCGCTCGTTTCGAGCCCGGCGGCGCGCTGCTCGCGACCTAGGACGCCCAGGATCACCGGTGTCAGAAGCCCCAGCAGCGTGCGCGTCGATCCCTCGCCGATGCCCACGAAGCGGCTCAGCGTGGAGACGAGGGTATTGAGCACGCCGCCCCCCAGAAGGGACGAGAGGAGGCCGCCACCCTTCTCGGCGGACATGCTGGAGCCGCCCAGCGTCTGGCTCAGGCTCGACAGCATGCCTGCGGGCTGCTCGGCGATGGCGTCGGCGATCTGCCGCGCGCCGCCCGGCTTGGCGGCAAGGTCGGCGAGCCCGTTGAGGATGGCCGGCATGCTGGCGCCGAGAGCGCTCTGCGTCGTGCTTCTATCGAGCCCGGAGACCGACGCCATCTTGCCGATCAGCTCTGGGGTCAGGAAGCGCGAAATGGCCGATACGATATTGTCAGTCATTACCGGGTTCCTTTCTACAGCTCGAAGCGCGCAGGGTCGCGGGTGCCCACGGGACCCGCACGATCGCGCTCCCCTCTCGACGCCATGCCAAAAGAGCAGCGTGTTGCGCGCGCCGCGGCAGGGATATGAAAGGCTCGCACGTACCTCGCCTTCGGCCTTGCGTAGGTCA
This sequence comes from Hyphomicrobiaceae bacterium, assembly GCA_036555805.1. GTDB lineage: Bacteria > Pseudomonadota > Alphaproteobacteria > Rhizobiales > Hyphomicrobiaceae > AWTP1-13. Next base: position 1,184 of record DATBKR010000433.1, read on the forward strand.
CGAAGACCCTGGACGGCAGCGTCGCCCAGGACATGAAAGGTGAGAATAGGGTAGGTCACTCATATTGCAGGCCGAGACTCCCTAGGTTCGGATTCTTGCGCAGCCTGCAGCACCGGAGTGGCAGCGTTCGCGCTCCCTCTTAACGTTAATTTTTCCGATCCAACTATTTTACGCCTTGGCGGTCCGCGAAATCGCGGCGGCGGTGCGTAACGCCGTTTATCAGCACTTCGCCTAGGCAATACCGGTAGTTTTGCCGATGTTGGACCTTTGAATAATTTTGGAATGTAGCAACCGCAGGGTGCCTCCTCCTTCCCTCGAGGGGCCAAAAGGGCGTCCTCCCCCGTGCCCTTCCCTGCTAACTGACCGCGCCCCGACATTGGTCGGGGCGCGGTCTTGTCTTTTGGTGTCGGGCCCTCTGGGGTCTGATACCGGTCACGACGGAGCGTTGAAATCCTCTGCCGCCACTTCGGGACCGGGTTGGAGCTCGCTTCCAGGGTTGGGGTGGAGCCACGGTGTCAGACCCGGAGGGTCTGACACCCTCTGCGGCCTTTAAGCTTCCGGGAAACTGCCGATTTCAAATCGGGGGCAAGTCTGTAGGCTCGCTCGGCGGTCGGGGACCGACTGGCGCATTCTAGAGTGGCCCATGACGCGTATCTTGATTGCCGACGATCACGAGGTGGTCCGGTCAGGCTTGCGCTCCATCCTCGAGGCGCAGCCGCGCTGGGAGGTGGTGGGCGAGGCCGCCGACGGCAAGGAGGCGATCCGCAAGGCCCTCGAGCTCAAGCCTGACGTGGCGGTGCTCGACTACGCGCTGCCCCTGGTCAACGGCGTGGAGGCTACACGCCAGATCCGCGCGCGCGTGCCCACCGTGGAGGTTCTTATCTTCACGATGCACGACAACGAGAAGCTGATCTACGACCTCCTCAAGGCCGGGGCACGCGGCTACCTGCTCAAGTCGGACGCGAAGCACTCGCTCATCGCCGCCATCGAGTCGCTCTCGGTGCACCGGCCCTTCTTCACCGCGAAGGTGTCGGAGACGCTGCTCGAATCCTACCTCACGAAGGCGGGCACAGCCGAGAATGTGCTGAGTTCGCGCGAGCGCGGCGTCATCCAGCTGATCGCCGAGGGCAATAGCAACAAGCAGATCGCCAACATCCTGAACATCAGTGTGAAGACGGTGGAGACGCATCGCGCCGCCGCCATGCGCAAGCTCAACCTCACCTCTGCCGCCGCGCTCGTCCGCTACGCCATCCGCAACAAGATCATCGAGGCGTAGCGGGCTGGGTTCAGATTCCCAGGGGTTTCAGGGCTTACCGCCGGCGGCCATGCGCCCCAATCCAATCTTGGTCTCCGACCTGGGACCTGGCACCTGCATCCTCTCCCCCGACTCGACCTGGGCCGATTGCGGGCTTGTCCTGATCGGCACGCGGGCGCCCAACCCGTAGCTTGGCCGAAACCGCTGGTCCGAGAGAGGGGATGAGTTCGACCGTGCGTCCGCAACGCTTTGCAGCCCGCGCGACCGTGCCCCGGTCCCGCCGCGGCGCCCGCCGCGCCGGGGCTGCGCCCTTCGTGCTTGCGGCGCTCGCGACGCTAGCCGTGGCGGGCACCTGCGCCGCCCACTACGGTGCCGGCCCCACCGCAGCTGCCGCGACGGCGACGGTGCCGCGATGGGAGCAGACGCCGGGTGGCGGGGCGGCGCCGGTCCACGATCGCGCCCGCCGCCTCCGCCTGGCCCAGACGGGCGGCAACCCATTCTTCTCCTTCCTGAACAGCCTGTTCGGCCCCCCGCCCAGCGAGCCGCGCCGCCAGCGCCGGATCGAGCGGCCCCCGCGCGCGCCCCCGCCGGCGGCGCCCGAGGCGCCGCCGCCCGATCCTCCAGGCGCCAGGCCCGAGGAGGTCCCCACCTACCGCACTATGTGCGTGCGCCTGTGCGACGGCTACTACTGGCCGGTGAGCTTCGCCACGTCCAGGGACAACTTCGCGCGCGACGCGCAGTCCTGCCTCAAGAGCTGCGGGGCCTCGACCGCGCTCTACTACTACCCCAACCCCGGCGGCGCGCCCGACGACATGGTGAGCCTGCAGGGCCACCCCTATAAGAGCCTGGGTACGGCCTTCGTCTACCGCACCACCTACGATCCCGGCTGCAAGTGCCGCCCGCACCCCTGGGAGCGCGCCGCCATCGAGCGCCACAAGGCCTACGCCGCCCAGAGCCAGGGGCGCACCCTGGCGCAACGCACACGGCGCGCGCGCTGAGGCGGTGGGAGCGACGATGCACCTAAGGGCGGAGAGCGTCGAGGCTTGGAAGATCGAGTTCTGTCGTGCATCAGATTTGCGTTTGCCTGGGTTGGCTGGAGTAGGCTAACGGGCGAACTAGATGTAACCGGGAAGCCGCAATAGGGACGCGATATACCTTCTCCAGAGGCGGAAGCGCTGCTTGAAACGCAGCCGTCGGCGGAATGTCTCGTTGGCAAGGACCTTTCTAATGGCCCGCGGCCCTCGCCCAATCTCGACTGCGAGGCGGGCAACGTGCTGTTCCGCCAAGAGCTTTGCTAGTACCTCTGACTTCTCCAACTTGAGCGCAAATTGGTAGTTGCCCTCTGTCGTGATGCGCTTGGGTTCGGTTCCGAGCGCGCCGTCTCCATGGACGGTACGTTTGGCGAATCCGTTGGTTCCGTGAACCCTGTAGCAGCCGAGCGTCTCGCCGATCCAAATCGTGCCCCCGACGACATGGGCAAAGCGGGCGAGGTAGTGATCCGCGCAGATGCGGAGCCCCTCGGTGCTCAGGGGACGAATGGCGGAGACAGCCGCCGTCCGGAAGACCATGCCTGAGGTCGGAGACCAGACCCAGGCTTCGTAGTGCCTGTTAATGAATACGGGTCCGGGAGGACCATTCCCTCCAAAGTCAGGCTCCTTGCCGTGCTGCAGGAGCCGGGCCGGCGTGACAGAAAAGACCCGCTCCCATTTCCGCATCGGGCTCGATATCGACATCGAGGGATCGGCGCCTCCGATCAGAGTCCCCTCCCCGTCGATGACGGCCATGTTCGACGTCGAGATCGCTGCGTTGACCTGGGAGTTGAGGTGGTGGGCGACGTGGCGCTCGATGTACTCGGGGAACCAGATGTCGTCGGCATCGATCCAGGCCACGAACGGCGCGGTAGTTGCGTCGAGGCCGCTCAGCATGGCGGCCATCTGGCCGCGGTTCTCGGGGTGCTGGATGAAGCGGAACGGCCGCCCGCCGTGGGCGGCGAGGGCGCGGGCGATGACTTCGGCCGAGCCGTCGCTGGAGCAGTCGTCGACGACCACGCACTCCAGGTAGGGGTAGGTCTGGCGCGCGACCGAGGCGATGGCCGCCTCGACGTAGGCCTTCTGGTTGTAGTTGCAGACGATGGCGGCGACCACCGGCATCTTGACGTCTGGACCAGGCCAGCGTGCTCCGCGGGCGGCGACGCGCTCTTCCGCATGGGGTTCGTGCATGGCTGGGTCCATCGTAGTTTCGCGACTTTGTCACTCGGGGGCGGCGGCCCAGCGCCAGGCCCCCGACTTGCGCAGGCGACGCCAGCCGCGCGCCAGGGCCGACTCCCGCGCGAGGCCCGGCGCGCTCGCCGGTTCGGGCGCGGATGGAGGCGCCTTCGCCAGCGACAGCGGCAGGGTGGCGACGCCCGCGGAGGTGGCGCGCAGCAGGTCGAGATCGTCCGCGCTGAAGTGGATCTTGAGGATTGTGGACAGGAAAGCGGCATCGAAGATGTCCGCGACGCCGTTGTGGAACATGGCCTCCACCACATCCCGGCGGCATGTGAGATACCACTGCTCGGCGCCGGCCCGCTGCTTCGACTGGTCCATGGAGAAGAGGTCAGCGGTGAGGAAGCCGTTGCGGCTGTGTACGCGCCGGTAGACCAGGGGCTTCGGCAGGAACAGTGTGCCGCCGAGCATGTGAGCGCCGGAGGCGAGATAAGAGTCGGCGGCGCGGCGGTAGGCAAGCGGCCGGTGCGGACGCAGATACTTAAGCGCCGGACGGCGGAACAGTATCGCGGAGGTGGAGGACCACAGCCAGTCGTTCCACCACGGCGGGAAGAAGATGCGGTCCGGCGCCGCTGCGTTCTTGACAAAGGCACGCAGGTTGGCGGTCTCGAACGCGGCGCGGCGCAGCGCCAAGTGGCCCATGTACGTGGCTGCCGTCAACCCGTGCTCAGTGACGCAATATTGGTCCGCGCTGACCTGCGGGCACATGAAGGTGTCGTCGAGATGCGCGGCCACGGCCTCCTGCAGGAAGGTCTCCGCATAGCGGTCGTCGGGGTCGAGAAGGGCGACAAAATCCCCGCTGCTGTTGTCGACGCCGACATAGAAGCTCGGGATCTGCCCTAGGTTCCTCTCGTTCTGGACAACGCGGATTTTGTGGCAAGCCAGTTCCGAGACGATCGCGTTCAGCCGCTCGTGGTGCTCCGGGGCCGAGGCGTCGTCGACGACGACACACTCCCAGTTCTGATGGCTCTGGTCGAGGAGGGAGAGGAGCGCATCTTCCACGTGGTCGGAGTAGTTGAAATGCGTGACGACCACGGAGACGAGCGGGGCGTGCCACCTGGTCCTGTCCAGCTTGGGCATGTCGTGACCCCATGAAGACGCGGGCATCATCGTGCGAACTGCGAGGCCTGTAGAAAGGACGTGCGGACCCGCGGCTTGGCGGCCCGCGCCGGCGCCGGCCCAGCCACTCCGTCAAGCACATCGTCCAGCGCCGCGAAGTAGCGTGCGTTGGAGAACAGGCGGTCGTAGAGGGCCGCATTGGCGAGCCGTGCTGCAGGCATCGGCGCAGCGGCCGCGGAGAGCCGCATCATCGCGGCGGCGAAGTCGGCGGCCGAGTCGTGTACGCGGATGTCGGCGCGCGCCGTCTCCCCGTCCGGCAGCCCGCGCAGCGCCCGGCTGGTGGCGAGGATGGGCTTGCCGACGCACAGCGCCTCGACGAGCTTGACCGATGTGCCCGTGCCGGCAATTGCGGGGGTGAGCACGGCCTTGGCACCGGCATAGAAATCGAAGATGGAGGGCAGCTGGCCGACGAACAGATGCCGGTAGCGCATGAACAGCGCAGGGTCATGCATGTTGAGGAAGTCGCCGATGCTGCCGACGATGCGGATGCGCCGGCCGACAGCGGGGCTGAGGAGGCTCAGCACGTCCCGCAACAGCCACCGCACCGTCGCCAGGTTGGCTTCGTGGTTCTTGCCGGCGTAGAGGAAGTCGAAGCCGCACGGCTCGTGCATCCCGCGCCGCCGCACAAGCTCCGCCTCGCCTTTCGGATCGAGGGTGGGCAGGATGAGCGCGTGCCGTTTCCCCGGCAGGCGGCGCGCGAAGAAGGCGCAGTCGGCCTGCGTCAGATGCACGAGGGTGTCCGCACGCGCGCTGAGGGCCAGCTCCGTGCGTTGCAGGTCGGCATGGGCGTCGAGGCCGTGCGAATGCGGGTTGCGGCGGCCCTTGGCGACGACGGCGTCGCTCTGCACGTCGTGCGTCTCGAGCAGGATGTGCGGACGGCGGCCGTGCGCCCGCTCGACGATGCGGGCGAGGCGCCGCGCGAGGCCCATGGAGAACGCGTGGTTGGCGTGGATCAGGTCGATGCTCCCGGAGGCAACGAATTCGGCAAATCCGCGCGGCAGCTGCCCGCAGGCCGCATGACGCGCCGTGATCGCGATCAGATCGTCCCGGCCGGCCAGCAGCCACGCGCAATAGGGCCTGAGCCGGCCGGGCTCGGCGCGCGGGTAGACCACGGCCTCGACCCCCGGGAATGCCATGCCGGCAACGGCGTCGGCCCAGAAGTCGGTCCGGTCCGGACGATGCGAGCGGTCGAGCGGTGTGAGCATGATGAGCACGCGGGCGCCGCGCCGCACGTGAGCGGCAGCCTGGGCTGCGAACAGGTGGCTGCTGCCACCGCGCGGCCAGGGCGGCGCCAGGATGATGACGCCGGGTCGAGTCGCCTGCCGCGGGCCTGCCGCGACAGGAGGCGCGACGGCGGCCGATGACGGTGCGGCGCTGCGCTCCGGCGGCGGCCAGCCCCAGGCGCCGAGGGTGCGGCGCAGGCGGTCGGCTGTCACGCGCTCCTCGTAGTCGGCTCCTGCCGCCAGCGGCAGGATGGGCGCGAGCGCAGCGCGCCAGAAGGCGCACGAGCGGTGCGCCCAGAGGCTGGCGCAGCCCGGCGCATCGGCGTGCGCGGTGCCGTGGAAGACCTCGGGCGTGTGCCCGAAATGCCGCGCCTCGATGGCCGCCGACGATGAGATGGTGAGAAAACGCACGTCGCGGCCGGTCGCGAGGAGGGCATAGATGTTGACGTCGGTGGTGGCGGCCCCGAAGCGCTGCGCCAGCGAGGCCAGCAGCGGGTTCTGGGGTGCGAGCGGATGCGGCTTGAGGACGAGCCGGCGCCCGCCGAGCGCCCGGCCAACGCGCTCGACCGCCTCGGCGTCGGGAAAAAAGGCGCCGTCCTTGATCAGCGTGCGGTCGCGCCGGGTCTGGGCCAGGAAGACGCAGGCTCCTCCGAGATCGGCGGTTGACGCGTCGTGTGCGCACCGCGTACGCAGCCGTTCGACAGCCGCGCTTACGTGCGCGGGCGACACGAGACCCCGGTGTGCGATCTGCACGGACCACGAGAAGCGCATGCGCAGCGCAAGGTCCTCGAGGAACCGGATCGGGCTCACCTCGACGTCGACCCAGGGCGCCCCGATGGCGTCAAGAATGGAGCGCATGAACGGCGACAGTTCGAAGCCGATGACGAGCGCGCGATCGTAGTCGGGCCGCACCGCCTCGATCAGATCGGGCGGAGCGACTTGGCCGTAGGTGGCGGCCCACGCTTCCATCGATGGGGCGTGGCCCAGCAGGCGATACCACTCGGCGATGACCGCGCGACCGCCATCGGCCGCGTTGCGCCGATAGCCGATCTCGGGGCACAGGCCCGTCAGGTCATAGAGGCGAGAGAGCTCGCTCCGAAGCCAGCGCACGTTCTTGAGCTGGTTGGGATCGCCACCGTTGGTTCTGAAGACATCGCCGGTGACGACGATCCGCTCGATGCGCATGGCGCATGACCTCACTCCTACTCCCCCGGCGCAGACGAAAGCTGCCGGGCCACCCCGTCGCGGCGGCAAAGACATGCCATGACCGGTCACGCCGTTGACGCGGCGTGCGATATTGCTGCGCGGACATTGCATACTGTACGCGGAATTGCACTCTACAGCATATTATATCTGCCGTCATCATATTTTCGCAAGCGATGCTGTTTTGCCAGACCGGCTGTGTCGCGCGTGCGCCGGACGGGCATGTGCGACAACGGATCCGATGCGGCCTCTGCGGGTGACAGGGCGCCGGCCATCGGCTATTGCCTCGGCCCCATGCTGCACATCAACGACCTGACCTACCGAATCCAGGGCCGCACCCTGTTCGAAGGCGCGGCGGCCGGCATTCCGGCCGGCCACAAGGTGGGCCTGGTGGGCCGCAACGGCACCGGCAAGACCACGCTGCTGCGGCTGATTGCGGGCGAGCTGGCGCCGGACGATGGCCGCATCGGGGTGCCGCGCGCGACCCGCATCGGGTGGGTCGCGCAGGAGGCGCCGGGCGGCCCGGAGCGGCTGGTCGACTTCGTGCTGTCGGCCGACCGCGAGCGCACGAGGCTGCTGGCCGAGGCGGAGACGGCGCGCGACGCCGGGCACATCGCCGACATCCATCAGCGCCTCACCGACATCGGCGCCTATGCGGCGCCGGCCAAGGCGGCGCGCATCCTGGCGGGGCTCGGGTTCGACGTGGCGGCCCAGCAGCGGCCTTGCGCTGAGTTCTCCGGAGGCTGGCGCACGCGCGTGGCGCTCGCCGCGGTACTGTTCACCGAGCCCGACCTGCTGCTGCTCGACGAGCCCACCAACTACCTGGACCTGGAGGGCACGCTGTGGCTGGAGGACTACCTGCGCGACTACCCGCACACGGTGCTCATCGTCAGCCACGACCGCGACCTCCTCAACCGTGCCGTCACCTCGATCCTGCACCTCTCACAGGGCCGGCTCACGCTCTACAGCGGCGGCTACGACCGGTTCGAGGAGACGCGGCGCGAGAAGCAGCGCCTCGACCTCAAGCTCAGGAAGAAGCAGGAGGACGACCGCCGCCGGATCGAGGCGTTCATCGTCCGCTTCAAGGTCAAGGCGTCGAAGGCCGCCCAGGCGCAGAGCCGGGTGAAGGCGCTGGCGCGCATGCAGCCAATTGCGGAGGAGATCGAGGAGCGCGTGGCGCCGTTCCTGTTCCCCAACCCGGCCAAGGCGTTCGCGAGCCCGCTGGTGCGCCTGGAAGACGCCGCCGCGGGCTATGCGCCGGATCAGCCGGTGCTGCGCGGCCTCGACCTGCGCCTCGACGCCGACGACCGCGTGGGCCTTTTGGGCGCCAACGGCAACGGCAAGAGCACGCTGGCGAAGCTGATCGCCGGCCGCATGGCGCCCATGGCCGGGCGCCGCTATGCCTCCGACAAGATGGCGGTGGGCTACTTCGCCCAGCACCAGATGGAGGACCTGGCCCCGCAGCTCACGCCCTACGACCACATGCTGCGGCTGATGCCCGAGGCCACCGAGGCGCGGCGGCGCGCCAGGCTGGGCGCGCTGGGCTTCGGCATCGACAAGGCCGATACCAAGGCCGAGAAGCTGTCGGGTGGCGAAAAGGCGCGACTGCTCTTGACCCTCGCGACGTTCCACGGCCCGCACCTCCTCATCCTCGACGAGCCCACCAACCATCTCGACGTCGATGCCCGCGAGGCC
>DATBKR010000434.1:0-2396 GCA_036555805.1 Hyphomicrobiaceae bacterium
GCCCGTCGAGCAATGGAAATCCGCGCGCACCACGAACGCTATCGAGCGCCTGCATCTGGAGTTCAAGCGCCGCATCAAGACGCAGACCGTGCTGCCCTCGGCCGAGACGGCGGCGATGCTGTTCTGGGCGCTGCTTGCCTCAGGTCAGATCGTGCTCAGGAAGGTCGACGGCTGGACGTCGATTGCACAGCCCCTTGCCGAGCCGATTGACCTCGCCGCCTGACGAGCTACCCTCACCTTGCCGGAGACCCGCTCACCAAATTCCCACCACGATTGGGACGGCACCGCCGTCCGAATCGGAGGGTAGTCCCCCAACTAAATTCGGCCTCAAGAGTACCGGCAGGTTCGGTCCAGTTCGTGGATCTTCCAAGATAGTGAGGGTAGGTTTGAGAAGACCAGGAGACGGACATGACGAAGCCTACGTCGGACTTCACAAGGCCTTATCGGCTCAAGTTGCGGTGTTTCAAGGCCCACGGCAACTGGGTGTTTGCCGTGGCGTTCTCTTGCGACGGCCGCCACGTCGCTTCTGGTTCTGATACCGGCACGGTGTGTCTGTGGGACGTGGCGAGCGGGACTGCGCACTGCCAGGAGGGCCACGACGGGCATGTGTACGGCGTGGCATTCTCTTCCAACGGGCGCCATATCGTCTCCGGGTCCCAGGACTATACGTTGCGCCTCTGGGACGTGGCGGGCATTCTATCCGGCCCCGGCGGCCGCACGCTGCGCCGGTGGGAGGCGGCGAGCATCTCGCGCGCCCTCGAGGGCCACGATGGCTCCGTGAATGGTGTCGCGTTCTCCCCCGACAGCCGCCACGTCATCTCCGGCTCTGATGACAACGCCCTGCGCCTGTGGGATGTGGCGAGCGGGGTCTTGCGCGTCCTGGAGGGCCACGACCGCGGCGTCCTTTCAGTCGCGTTCTCCCCGGATGGCCGCCACCTCGTCTCCGGCTCAGGGGATTGCACCCTGCGGCTGTGGGACGTGGCGAGCGGGGACTCGCACGTCTTAGAGGGGCATCGCGGCCCGGTGTATGCCGTGGAATTCTCCCCAGACGGGCGCAACATTGTCTCCGGCTCGAGTGACCACACGCTGCGCCTATGGGATGTGGCGAGTGGGGCCTCGCGCGCCCTAGAGGCCTACGACAGCGTGGTGGGTGCCGTGGCGTTCTCCCCCGATGGTCGCCACGTCGTCTCTACCTCAGATGACAACACCTTGCGGCTGTGGGAGGTGGCGGACGGTCGGGACCTCATCCGGCTGGATGGCGAATTCCTCGGCGTTGATTTTGCGCCCGACGGCAAGCGTCTCGTCGCCGGCGACTCGGAGGGACGAGTGCAGCTCCTCGACATCCTCTTCGATGATCGCCAGGTGATGCCATGCGGATAGAAAAGGGCGACGATCATGTCGTCATCAGAAACTCGCTGTGGCCCGCCATCACCTCTGCGATTAGCTTCTGCTCCGTCGGCGTGGCCTTATTGCTGTCCGAAGGTCCCGGAATGAAAGCGGTCTTCGTTGGTTGCTGCGCTCTTGGGGTTGCCTGTTTCTTTGTAACCAGGCCAGCCGTGGCGTTTGTTAGCATCGATACCAAGAACGGGCTGGCGCGCTTGCGTCGTACAAGTCTGCTGCGGCCCTTGGTGGATCAAATTCCGACAAGCAGCGTAACCTACATTGAGGTCGGACGCAGCAGCGACAGTGAGGGGTGGACCATATCGTCAGTTTACATATGGCTCAAAACCGGTGAGCGGCTGCACCTCACCTCTTTCTCCTCTCACGAGGAAGCTAGCGGTCTTCGCGATGCCATTAAACACGCTCTCGGGCGCTAGCCCGCATTTCTCGCAACATCGTTCAATTTCGCCGTTGCCATCGGCAAAAGGAAGTTGGCGGAGGAGCGTTGGCGGCGGGGCGTGCGCAAGGGCTGCCGCCGGCGGCAGCTTGGGCAGGCTCGGCGCTGATCCTGCGTTGTTGGTCCTCGGGCGGGCGGGGCGGCGTCAGGCCGCGACGGCGGCCGGCGACTCGCGCAGACGCCGCAGACGCTCCCAGGCGAGCGTGAAGACCCGCTTCGTCGGGCAGGCGCTGGCGAAGGCGAGCTTGATGCGGCGCACGCTGACTGTGACCGTGGCGCCGATCTTGAGGAGCTTCAGCCGGATCGTGCCGGGCAAGGGGGCCAAGGTCCATGGCGGCGTCGACGGTAACGAGCACATCGGCGTCCTTCGGCACCGGCTTGTCGGTCGCCAGCGAGCCGATGAGAGCGATCTGGAGAACGCCCGGCGTCGATCGCGCCGCCTGGACGAAGGCGAGCACGGCTTTGAACAGGTGGGGTCGCGGGTCCGGCACAGAGGGCAGGGTGCAAGCGGCCGGCTGTGGCGGCGGCGTGCCATGAGGCTGTCGGTTTCCTTCACCTG
>DATBKR010000435.1:0-7220 GCA_036555805.1 Hyphomicrobiaceae bacterium
AGCACCCTGTGGTAGATGGCGCTCTCCACGCAGGCGGTGTCCTGCAGGATCACCCGGTTGGCGCGGATGGTGCCTCTGACCTTGCCGCGCACCACCGCCTCCTCGGCGACGATATCGCCGCTGACGACGGCGTCGCGGCCGATCACCAGGTTGGCGCAACGGATGTCGCCGGAGATCTGCCCCTCCACCCGCACGTCGCCCTGGCTCTCCAGGTTGCCGGTGATGGTGAGCCAGGCGTCGATGACCGACAGCGTCGGAGAGCCGACCTGGACGCACGAGGGGGCCGAGGCCTGCGCCGCCGCGGACGGCGGGCCACGACGCAGGCGGCGGCCCTCGACGGAGATCTCGTCGGGCTTCTTGGTGAACAGCATGTCGGGTCTCTCTCCTCATGAGGCGTCGGATCGCTCGGTGACGATCCGGTGCCCGCGAAAACGGTCGCTGCCGAAGCGGGCGCCACGGTAAGGGCGGAGGTTTCACGGGTATCTAAGGGCGCGGCGGGCTGCTGCCGACGCACCGGGAAAAACCTCGGTAGGGATACCAATTCGCTAAGGCCGGGAGCGGATCAGGTTCCTGCCAGTCGCGGCGGCGCGGCCGGCGGCACGAGGACGGCCGGATCGTCCGAGCGTCCGTTGGACGCGCTTGCGTTTCCGGTCGCGTGTATGAGCCGCTGCAGGTCGGCGAGCGACGATGTGGCTTCAGCCTCCGCCCGTGGGTTGTCGGAGTGGCGCGCGGCGCCTTCGAATGTGGCCCCGTCGTCCACGGCCAGTAGCGTGTATATGATCTCGCTCTCAACCCGCGCCGTGTCCTGCAGGATGACGGCTCCCGCGCGGATCGCTCCCGTGACGGTGCCGCGGATGATGGCCTGCTCGGCCGTGATGGAGCCGGTGATGGCCGCGTCCCTGCCGACGATCAGCTGCGCGCAGGCGACGTTGCCGCACACGCGCCCGTCGAGCTGGACATCGCCCTCGCTGTGCAGGTCGCCCATGATGGTCAGCGAGCCGTCGATGAACGACTGGCTGCGCGTGCCGTTGCCGCCGCCGGTGTGGGTGTCGCCGTCGGTCTTGCGGGCGGGTGCCGCGGCCTGCGACCCTCGTAAGGGCCCCGCCGCTCCCCGCGAAGGCTCGCCCGCCGTTTCAGCGCGATTTTCCGATTTCCTGCCGAACAGCATGCGCTTCACCCGCCCGCGAGCTTCGCTTGCAGTCGCCGGCCGATTGCCGCGCTCGGCGCGCCGCCCGGGCCTCGGTGAGGGGCGATGGGGATGGGGGCGCCGTTGCCGTGCGACTGCTCGCTGCACTTAAGCGCACAGCGGTCCGCCGCGGACCTGTCGCAATGCCCCATTCGGGAGGTGGCGACTATGTACCTCGCCGGCCGTGCCGTAGGTTGGCTCGAGCGGAGCGAGACCCGACACACGCGCGCACAACCTCACCATTGTTGGGTCTCGCTGGCGCTCGACCCAACCTACATTGCCTCAGGTGCGCCAGGCCGAGTGGATGGCGGCGATGCCGCCGGTGAGGTTGCGGAAGCTCACACGGGAGAAGCCGGCGGCGCGGATCATCTCGGCGAAGCGCTGCTGTTTGGGGAACCTGCGGATGCTCTCCACCAGATAGCGGTAGGGCTCGGCGTCGCCGGCGGCGAGCCGGCCGAGCCGCGGGATCACCTCGAAGGAGTGGAAGTCGTAGAGGCGGTCGAGGAGCGGCACCTCGCAGGCGGAGAATTCCAGGCACAGGAAGCGCCCGCCGGTCTTGAGCACGCGCCTAGCCTCGGCGAGGGCCTTGTCGATGTGGGTGACGTTGCGGATGCCGAACGCGATGGTGTAGGCGTCGAAGCTCTTGTCCGGGAACGGCAGCGCCTCGGCATTGGCGATGGTGAAGGCGACGCGCTCGCTCAAGCCGGCCTCAGCGATGCGCCTGCGCCCGACCTCGACCATCTCCGGGCTGATGTCGAGCAGCGTCACCCGGGTGCCCGGCCCGGCGGCGCGCAGGACCTTGAGCGTGATGTCGCCGGTGCCGCCCGCCACGTCGAGGAGGTGGAAGGGGCGGTCAGACCTCGGCGGCGCCAGGCACCCGATCAGGTCGTCCTTCCACAGCCGGTGCAGGCCGCCCGACATCAGGTCGTTCATCAGGTCGTAGCGGCCGGCGACCGAGGAGAACACCTCGTTCACAAGCCCCTGCCGCGCCTCCTCGGGCACGGTCTTGTAGCCGAAGGAGACGGTTTCGCCTGGAGACGATGGCTCGGAGCCTGCGGGTGTCGCGGTCATGGCTGGGCCATCATAGCGGGGTCAGACCCCTCGGCTCCAGCCTCTCGACAGAATTCCAACATGCGGCGAGGGGTCTGACCCCGTTCGGTCACCCGAAGAACGCCTCGAACCTCTCCAAAACCTCCCCCGGCGCCTCCTCGGCCAGGTAGTGCCCGCTGTCGACGGGGCCGCCCGTCACCTCGGCGGCGCAATACCGGCGCCAGATCGCCAGCGGGTCGTACCACCGGCCGATCCTGCCCTTGGCGCCCCACAGCACCAGCAGCGGGCACTGGATCCTGGCGCCGGCAGCGCGGGAGGCGCGGTCGTGCTGCAGGTCGATGGTGGCGGCGGCGCGGTAGTCCTCGCACATGCCGCGGATGGCCTCGGGGTTGCGGGCCGCGGCCAGGTAGTCGGCCAGGGCCTCCGGGTGGAAGAAGCCGGCCGGTTCGGGCTCACGCGCGGTGTGGGCGTGGAACCAGGCCTCGGGTGCCGCATTGATGAGCACCTCGGGAAATGGATGCGGCTGCGCAAACCAGAACCAGTGGTAGTAGCCGAGCGCAAAGCTCATGTCGGTGCGCTCGAAGTGCTCGATGGTTGGCACGATGTCGAGCACCGCCAGCTTCTCCACGCGGTCCGGGACGTCGAGCGCCAGCCGATGCGCCAAACGCGCGCCGCGGTCGTGGCCGCCGACCAGGAAACGCCGATGGCCCAGGATCTCCATCGCCTCCACCATGTCGCGCGCCATCGCCGTCTTGGCGTAGGGGGCGTGATCGGGCGTTGCGGGCGGCTTGAGGGAGCCGCCGTAGCCGCGCAGGTCCGGGCAGACTACCGTGAAGCGCCTGGCAAGCTCTGGCGCCACCGCATGCCACATGAAATGGGTCTGGGGGTTGCCGTGCAGCAACAGCAGGGGCGGACCGGAGCCGCCGCGGCGCAGACGGACCGGTCCGTCCTTGACCGCAACCTCTTCGAGAGTGAACCCTGGAAACAGCATGGGCGCCTCCGGTAATCTCGCGCGGCAGAGGTGCCCAGCGTAGCCTCATCGCCCGCGACCGGCCACGGATCGTTGCATGCCACCACAGTCCACCCCACTCCATCCCGCCCGCATCAAGGCCCGCCCGCCGCATGCGGCGCCCGGCCAGGCCATCGGCCTCCTCGGCGGCTCGTTCAACCCCCCGCACATCGCGCACCGGCTGATCAGCGAGGCGGCGCTGAAGCGCCTGGGGCTCGACAAGGTGTGGTGGGTGGTATCGCCGGGAAACCCGCTCAAGAAGCGCACGCCGCCGGCACCGCTCGCCGAGCGCATGCGCCTGTGCCGCGCCGCGGCCACCAACCCGCACATCGTCGTCACCGGCTTCGAGGCCGACCTGCCCTCTCCCTATGCCGTCTCGACGCTGGCGTTCCTGAGGGCGCGCAGCCCGCTCGTGCACTTCGTGTGGATCATGGGCGCCGACAACCTGGTGCAGTTCGACCGCTGGGAACGGTGGCGCGAGATCTTCACGATGGTGCCCGTGGCGGTCGTGGACCGGCCGGGCTGGCGCATGAAGGCGCTGGCTTCCAAGGCGGCGCGCGCGTTCGCCAAGAACCGCCTGCCCGAGACCGACGCGGCGCTGCTGGCCCACACGCCGCCGCCGGCCTGGACGTTCCTCACCGGGCCCCTCTCGCACGCCTCCTCCACCGCCATCCGCAACAAGGCCAAGGCGCAGCCGGCGCCGGTCGCCAGGCGGCCTGCGCCCGAGACGCTGCCGTGGAAGAAGGCCAAGGACGGCAGCGACGAGGGTGCGCCGCCGCTGCCCGCGGAGGGCGTCTCCTCGGGGTCTTGAAAATGTCAAGGGCCAAGGGCTATGTTTCCAAGAGCGAATCTCCCCCTCGGGAGTCTCGCGCGGGCGTCCTTGGGCGTTGCTGCAAGGCCGTCTCAGGCGTGCGGTAAAGGCCCAGGACTGCCGTCCAGGATTGGATGAGAGAAGGATACCCAGCACAAGATGCCACGCGCACTTGAGGGTGCTCGCAGGAGCACGCCTCCGGCCGAGCTTGTGTCGCCGCACGGCTCGGAAGCTCTGCTTGCCCACGTTCTGGCCTGGCTCGACGAGGCCAAGGCCGAGGGTGTGGTGACGATCGACATCAGGGAGAAATCGTCGATCGGCGACTACATGGTGATCGCCTCCGGCCGGTCGGACCGGCACGTGGGCGCGGTGGCCGAGCAGATCCAGCGCAAGCTCAAGGACGAGGGCTTAGGCAAGGCCCGCATCGAAGGCGCCAGCCATTGCGACTGGGTGGTGATCGACATCGGCGACATCATCGTGCACGTGTTCCGTCCCGAAGTGCGCGAGTTCTACAACCTCGAAAAGATGTGGTCGGGCGAGCGCCCGAGCGATCAGGTCACGCACTAAACGTAGGTCGTAGGGCGAGTTAGGGCGATAGCCCGTACCCCGCCGGTGCACCCGGGAAACGATCGACGCGCCCATGAAAGATGGCGGGTTACGCGCTGACGCGCTAACCCGCCCTACGGCGTTATACCGCCAGTCCCCGCTTCTCCAGCAGCGCCTGCACTTTGGGCTGGCGGCCGCGGAAGGCCTTGTAGAGCTTGGCCGGGTCGCGTGCGCCGCCGGCGGCGTAGATGTGGTCGTGGAGCTTCTCGGCGAGCTTCGCATCGAAGATGTCGCCAGCCTCATCGAAGGCACTGAAGGCATCGGCGTCCATCACCTCTGACCACATGTAGCTGTAGTAGCCCGAGGCGTAGCCGCCGATGATGTGCTGGAAGTGCGGGATGCGGTGGCGCATGCCGATCTCGGCCGGCGCACCCAGCCGCTCCAGCGTCTCCTTCTCGAAGGCGTCGACGTCGAGCTGGCTGGCGTCCTCCAGCGCATGCAGATCGAGGTCCACGATGGCCGCCGCGGTGTATTCCACGGTCGCGAAGCCCTGGTTGAAGTTGCGCGCGGTCTTGATCTTCTGCAGCAGCGCCTCCGGCAGGGGCTTGCCGTTCCGGTAGTGCCGGGCGAAGCGCTTCAGCACCTCCGGAGCCATGAACCAGTGCTCGTAGAGCTGCGAGGGCAGTTCCACGAAGTCGCGCTCCACGCTGGTGCCGGACACGGATGGATAAGTTACGTCCGACAGGAGCCCGTGCAGGGCGTGGCCGAACTCGTGGAACAGCGTGCGCGCGTCGTCGAGGCTCAGGAGCGACGGCTCGCCGGGCGCGCCCTTGGCGAAGTTCATGACGTTGACGACGATGGGGCGCACCTCTTCCGCGTCGAGCTTGTGCGCCTTGCGCCAGCCCGACATCCAGGCACCCGAGCGTTTGGACGGCCGTGCGAAGTAGTCGCCCAGGAACAGCCCGACGTGGCGGCCGCCCCTGCCCGTCACCTTCCAGCAGCGCACCTCCGGGTTATAGACCGGCAGGTCGGTGCGCTCCCCGAAGCTGACGCCGAACAGCCGGTTGGCGCAGTCGAAGGCCGCCGCGATCACGCTGTAGAGGGGCAGGTAGGGTTTTACCTCGGCCTCGTCCACGTCGAAGCGCGCCTTGCGCACCTTCTCGGCGTAGTAGCGCCAGTCCCAGCCGGCCACCTCGAAATTGCCGCCCTCCTTCAGCACCGCGCTGTCGAGGTCGGCGCGCTCCTCGGCCGCACGGGCCTTGGCCGGCTTCCACACCTCCATCAGCAGCTTGCGCACGTTGCCGGGCGTCTTCGCCATGGTGAACTCCAGCGCCGCCTCGGCGGGCGTGGCGAATCCGAGCAGCCGCGCACGCTCGGCCCTGAGCGCCAGGATCTCGGCCACGATCTTGCGGTTGTCGGTCTTGCCGCCGTTGGCGCCGCGCCGGCGCCAGGCCTTGTAGGCCTGCTCGCGCAGGTCGCGGCGTGCCGAGAACTGCAGGAACGGCTCGATGGAGGAGCGGGCGAGGCTGATGGCGTACTTGCCCTTGTGGCCTCGTTCGGTCGCCATTTGCGCGGCGGCGGCGCGCAGCGTCTCGGGCAGGCCCGCCAGCTCGTCCTCGCTCTCCAGCACGAGCAGATAAGCCTGCTCGTCGGCCAGCACATTCTGGTTGAACCTGGTGCCGAGCGTGGCCAGCCGCTCGGCGATGGCGGCCATGCGCTCCCTGGCCTTGGGCGCGAGGCCCGCGCCCGAGCGCACGAAGCCGCGGTGATAGAGTTCCAGCACTCGCGTCTGCTCCTCGCTGAGGCCGAGGTCGTCCTTGGCCTTTATCAGGGCGTCGACGCGCTTGAACAGCTTGGCGTCCTGGCGGAGGCGTATGTAGTGCTTGGCAAAGCGGGGCGCGATCTTGCGCTCGAGCGCCTGGATTTCCTCGTTAGTGTCTGTGGCGCCGAGGTTGTAGAAGACGTTCCCCACGCGGTCGAGCGCGCACCCGGCGCGCTCCAGGGCCTCGATGGTGTTCTCGAACGTGGGCTTGGCGCGGTTGCCGGCGACCGCACCAGTCTCCTTGATGTGGCGGGCGAACGCACGGTTGAAGGCCGGCAGGAAATGCTCCACCCGGATCTCGGCGAACGGGGGCATCTCGTAGGGCGTGATCCACGGCGCCAGCAGCGGATTTGCCGAGGCCGCAGCGCCGCGGCGCGCACTCCTTCCTGCTTGCGGCTTCGTCCCTCCGGCGGTGCCATTGTTCTTCGTGCGTGCCATCCGTACCAATCCTTCGCCAGGCAAGCGCGCAGCTATGCCGCTTCCCGGCTCACTTGTCGAGGAGAGTCGTCGAGACGGAGAAGCAATTGCCGTGCCGCCTGTGCCCAAGGCTCGTTTCGGCGCACGAGATTGGCTCTGTCAGCGTTTTCGTCGCGCCATCAGCTTCGACAGGAACGGGGTGGTCGTCAGCTCGGGTTCAAGGCCGGCAGCGCTGAACATGCCCTCCAGGTCGTCGATGGCGTAGTGGCGGTAGTAGGGCTCGTGGAAGCGCTCGGGGAAGGCCTCGATCAACCCGTCCCAGCCGGGACGGTCGCCCATCTGCAGGCTGTCGAGGAACACGAACAGGCCGCCGGGCTTC
>DATBKR010000436.1:0-2779 GCA_036555805.1 Hyphomicrobiaceae bacterium
CCCTTGGACGGCCCGGTGGTGCCGGAGGTGTAGACGACGATGGCCACGTCGCCGGGCTTCGGCATCGAGATGCGCTCCTCCCAGACCTCCCCGCGGTCGCGGGCGTAGGCTTCGCCCAGCGCATAGAGATCGTCGAGCGGCATCACCTGCGGATCCTTGAGATCGCGCAGGCCCTCCATGTCGAACACGATGATCTTTCTCAGGCCTGGCGTGCGCTCGCGCACGGCCAGGATCTTGTCGAGCTGCTCCTCGTCCTCCACGAACAGGAACTTGGCGCCGCTGTCGTTGACGAGATACTCCACCTGCGCCGGCGAGTCGGTGGGGTAGATGCCGGTGGAAACGCCCGCCGCGCCCAGCACGCCGAGGTCGCAGAACAGCCACTCCTTGTTGTTGTCGGACAGGATGGCCACCCGGTCGCCCGGCTCCAGGCCCAGCGCGATCAGTCCCATGCCGACGGCCTTGGCGCGCGCGCCGTACTGGCCCCACGTGTAGGCCTTCCAGATCCCGCGGTCCTTCTCGCGCATGGCCACTTTGCCGGCCTTGGTCTTGACGCGGTGCCAGAACAGGGTCGGCACGGTGGTGAAGCCGTCGATGGCGATGCTCGGCACGTCGATCGCGTTCATGGCCGCTTCTCCCCGCTCTAGCGCCAGCGCTTGGTGCGCTTCCAGCGCTTCTTGCCGCGCACGGCGGCTTCCTTCTGGCCGAGGTAGAACTCGCGCACGTCCTCGTTCTGGGCGAGCTTGTCGCAGGCGCCCTCCAGCACGATGCGGCCGGTCTCCAGCACATAGCCGTAGTGCGCGGTCTTGAGCGCCATGTTGGCGTTCTGCTCGACCAGCAGCATGGTCACGCCCTGCTCCTCGTTGAGGCGGCGGATGATGCCGAAGATCTCCTTGGTCAGGATCGGCGACAGCCCCAGCGACGGCTCGTCGAGCAGCATGAGCCTGGGCCGCGCCATCAGCCCGCGGCCGATCGCCAGCATCTGCTGCTGGCCGCCCGACAGGTAGCCGGCAGCCTGGTCGGCGCGCTCGCGCAGCACGGGGAAGTAGCTGTAGACCACCTCGACGTCGCGCTCGATGCCGGCGCTGTCGCGGCGTGCGTAGGCGCCCATCATCAGGTTGCCCTTGACCGTCATAAACGGGAAGATCTCGCGCGCCTCGGGCACGTGGGCGATGCCGTGGCGCGCCACCCAGTCGGGCTCGCGGCCCCTGATGGCGCGCCCGGCGAACGCGACGCTGCCTTTCTGCGGTTCCAGGGCACCGCAGACGGAGCGCAGCACGGTGGTCTTGCCCGCGCCGTTGGCGCCGAGGATGGTGACGATCTGGCCCTCGCTCACGTCGAAGCTGACGCCGCGGATGGCCGTGATCGGCCCGTAGTAGGTCTCCAGGTTGCGCACGGACAGGAGCGGCTCGGTCATGGCGCGCTCCCCCTGTCATCCCGGAATTGCGCGTTAGCGCAATATCCGGGACCCAGGATCAAGGGCGCTGCGCGAGGAGCTTGCGACTCCGGGTACCGGGTCTCGCGCTGTCGCGCTCGCCCGGCATGACAGGGGGTGCGCTCAACCCAACCCTCGGCGTTCACGGCGCTTCGCCTCCCAGGTACGCCTCGATCACCGCCGGGTCGGACTGCACCTGCGCCGGCGTGCCCAGCGCCAGGGTGCGGCCGTTGTTGAGGGCGAGCACGCGGTCGGAGACGGCGGAGACGAGCGACATGTCGTGCTCGATCATGATCACCGTGATGCCGAGGTCGTTCTTGATGTCGTCGATCCAGAAGGCGACCTCCTCGGTCTCCTCGGTGTTGAGGCCGGAGGCGGGCTCGTCGAGCAGCAGGAGCCTGGGCTTGGCGCACAGCGCGCGTGCCAGCTCCACCACCTTGCGCACGCCGTAGGGCAGGCCGGAGATGCGCTGGTCGCGGTAGTTGGCGAGGTCGAGGAAGTCGATCACCTCCTCCACCGCCTCGCGGTGGCGCAGTTCCTCGCGCCGGACGCCGGGCGTGAAGAGCATCTCGGCGAGAATGTTGGGCCTGGCGCGGCAATGGCGGCCGATCAGCAGGTTGTCGAGCACCGTGGCGTGCTCGAACAGCTCGATGTTCTGGAACGTGCGGGCGATGCCGCGCCGCGCGATGGTGTGGGGCGCGACGTTGGTGATGTCCTCGCCCTCGAAGGTCAGCCGTCCACCCGTAGGCTCGTAGATGCGGCTGATGAGATTGAAGATGGTGCTTTTTCCCGCGCCGTTGGGGCCGACGATGGCGAAGATCTCGCCCTTCGCCACGCTGAAGCTCACATCATCGACGGCCCGGATGCCGCCGAAGGAGATGGACAGGTTGCTCGCCTCGATCAGCGGCGGCGCATGCGCGCTGTTGCCGGCGGCGGGCGCCGTCCGGTCGGCGGGGGCGGTCATGCTGTCGGCGAGGCTCACCGCACGCGCTCCGTCTTGAGATAGGCCCGCTGGCGCTTGAAGGTGGCGCGCCGGTAGAGCGGGAAGAAGTCGAAATAGGCCTTGATCTTGAGCCAGCGCCCGTAGAGTCCGAGCGGCTCGAACAGCACGATCAGCACCAGCACGAGGCCGAACAGGCCGGGCTCGAGGCCCGGCGTGCGCGCGATGGCCGTGGGCAGGTCGTCGCGCATGAGGGCGATGGCCTGCGGCAGGCCGCCGACGAAGATGGCGCCCAGGATGGCGCCGTGGATCGAACCCAGGCCGCCCACCACCACCATCAGGAGGAGCTGGACGGACAGCAGGAAGTTGAAGGCGTCGGGCGAGATGAAACGCATGCGGTGCGCGAG
>DATBKR010000437.1:0-2964 GCA_036555805.1 Hyphomicrobiaceae bacterium
GCGAGCCAACGCGGCGCAGCTCGATGCGGGCTTGGCGGCCGCGGCATCGCTCCGCCTCGATCTGCGACTTGCACCGCCGCGCCCGGCGTCGCGCTGGCTGATCACCGGCAACCAAGCCGTGGCGCTCGGCGGCCTGCGCGCCGGCGTCCGTTTCGTCGGCTGCTATCCGATCACGCCGGCGACCGAGCTGGTCGAGTGGATGGCGCCGCAGCTCCAGAAGCTGGGGGGACGTCTCGCGCTGGCTGAGGACGAGCTCGCCGCCATCAACATGGTGCTCGGCGCGTCTTATGGCGGCACGCCGGCGATGACCGTCACCTCGGGGCCGGGACTGTCGCTGATGGTCGAGACCATAGGCCTCGGCGTCGCCGCGGAGATCCCCGCCGTCATCATCGATGTGATGCGCAGTGGCCCCTCAACCGGCATTCCCTCGAAAACCGAGCAAAGCGACGTCAACATCGCCATCTACGGCGGCCATGGCGACACGCCACGCATCGTGCTGGCGCCGACCTCCGTGCGCGACTGCATGTTCACGGGCGAATGGGCTGTGCATCTGGCGGAAGCTCTGCAGACGCCCGTCATCGTGCTCTCCGATCAGGCGCTCGGACAGGCCTACACGGTCATCGATCCGAAGGCCGAGCGCCCGCACCTTCTGGCGCGGCGCACCAACTGGGGCAACGGGCCGTTCAAGCGCTACGCGGTCGGTCCCGATCCGGTCACGGCCATGCCCGCTCCCGGCACGCGCGGCGGCCAGTGGGTCGGCGAAGGCCTGACCCACAACGAGACCGGGATCCCCGTGAGCGGCGCGGCGGCCCATGTTGCGCAGATCGACAAGCGAGCAAGGAAGATCGCGCAGTTCGATCCCGGACCGTTGTGGGGCGATGTCTGGGGCGAAGGCGACACGGCCATCCTCACTTTCGGCTCAGGGATAGGGGCTGCGCAGGAAGCGGCGCGCCGGCTCGCAGCAGCTGGACAGCCCACGCGCGTGATCAGCCTGCGGGTGCTATCGCCGCTGCCGAAGCAGGCCCTCGCCCGTGCACTGGCCGGCGCCAAGCGTGTGGTCGTGATGGAGCAGAACCACGGCGCGCAGCTCTACCATCATCTTCTGGCGGATCAGGCGATCCCGCCGGGTTCCCAGAGCTTCGCCCGCCCGGGACCCCTCCCCTTCCGGCCCGCCGAGATCGCTGCGCATCTGGCATGATGGAGACGGAACCGTGACCCTCATGGACACTACTACTGTTGCGCCAAAAAAGGCGCTCGCCGCTTCCGATTTCCATTCCGGTGCGACGCCCATCTGGTGTCCCGGATGCGGCGACTACGGCGTGCTCTCGTCGCTGGAGCACGCCCTGGCGGCACATGGGCGTCCGCCGCACGAGGTGGTCCTTGTGTCCGGCATCGGCTGTTCCTCGCGGCTGCCCGCCTATACGAGCTGCTACGGTTTCCACGGAGTGCACGGCCGGGCGCTGCCGTTCGCTGCGGGGGTGAAGATGGCACGCCCCGACCTGGTGGTGATCGCGGTTGGCGGCGACGGCGACGGCTATTCGATCGGCGGCAACCACTTCGTCCACGCCTGCCGGCGCAACCTTGACATGCTCTATCTGGTCATGGACAACCGCGTCTACGGCATGACCAAGGGCCAGCCTTCGCCGACCACCGAGGCGGACTGGGACAGCGATATCGCCCCCGGCGGGCTGGGGCTGCGGCCGCTGGACCCGCTGGCGGTCGCCATCGCCGCCGGTGCGACCTTCATCGCTCGCGGCTTCTCGGGGCGAGCGCACGAACTCGCCGACCTGATCGTTGAAGGGCTCCGCTGGCCCGGTTTTGCCTTCATCGAGGTGCTGAGCCCATGCATTGCCTTCCGGTCCGAGCACTTCGAGTGGAAGGAGCGCGTGCGTCCGGCGGTGCAGACCATCGAGAACGATCGCGCCGCAGCGCACGCCGCGGTCCTTACCGACGACGGCTTCGGTCTGGGGGTCCTCTTCAGGGACCACCGCACCAAAGCGCCGGTGTCGTCCGATAGAAGTGCGACGCTGGTCGACATCGAGCAGGAATTCGCCGTCTGCAGCCGCTTATAGCCTCGGGGCATCGTCGCACCTTTCTCAGACCGGTGCGGGGCTCACCTGGTCAGCGACGAGCCCACGATCTTCGTTTAGGCTTCGGGAGCAGGCGGCGCTTTCCGCTTGGAACGGCCCATCCGACGTGATTTGCATCACTCGTCTCCTGAAGGCACAGATCACGGTCTGTGGTGCTTTCCCTCGGGAGCCAGGTCGATGCGAGGCGCGTGAGGTTCTGTGCCGCGTTGGTGATGGTGGTAACCGCTGGCGTCGGTATCGACGGGGATCGTGGCCTCGGGGGCCGGATTGCATGACACCACAACAGCACAAGGAGCGATCCGGTCCTCGCCGACCGAGGTCCGATATGGCTACGGAGGTGCTGGCGCTCAGCCGACTCGAACCCGAGCCGTCATGTACACACCTTGGATCGACCCTGGGCGGCCTTACGGATGAAGAGGCAGCGCGGCGGCTCAAGGTTTACGGACCCAACCTCGTCACGCGTGAAAGAAGGCCGACGATCCTCCAGGAGCTCTGGGGCCGCGCCAGGAATCCGCTGAATGCGCTTCTGCTCACCTTGGCGACGGTCTCCTGGTTCCTGGGTGACGTGAGAGCGGCCGTCGTCATCGCCGTCATGGTCGTCCTCTCGGTTGCAACCTCGTTCGTCCAGGAGCATCGCTCGAACGAAGCGGCGGCGCGCCTGCGTTCCATGGTGCGGACCACGGCCGCCGTCAAGCGGCGCACTGGCGACGCGCTCGGCGCCTTCTCGGAGGTGCCGATCGAGACGCTGGTGCCCGGCGATATCGTCCGCCTGTCCGCCGGCGACATGATCCCCGCGGATTTGCGGCTGCTCGAGACCAAGGACTTGTTCATCAATCAGTCCGCGCTCACCGGCGAGGCGATGCCGGTCGAGAAA
>DATBKR010000438.1:0-2945 GCA_036555805.1 Hyphomicrobiaceae bacterium
GAGCCTGCGCATGCGGCCAACGCGCATGTCGCAAGCGCCATCGTCAGCTTTCGTCCCCTCATTGGATAGTCTCCTCCCTGAGAGCTTTCGAGACGCGCGACCACGCTAGGATCGAACCAAAATGAATGTCAATCGAAAATCGGTTCGAACGATCCATTCCCGAAATTTCAGGCAAGTTGTCATCTCTCTCGCATATTTCCGAAGACCGCTCGCAGGTTCTCGCAGAGCACTCCTCAATTTCGCGCTAGGGGCTTGTCCGTGCTGGAAAATCGAAATAAATCGCAAGGCAAAGGAGACTGCCGGGATGGACGTGCTTACCCCCAGACAGGCTGACATCGTTGCCCTGGCGAAATCGGAGGGCCGGGTCAGCGTGGAGGCGCTGGCCGACCGCTTCAGCGTCACCCCGCAAACCATTCGCAAGGACCTCAACGACCTGTGCGAGTGCGGCATCCTGCAGCGGTATCACGGCGGCGCTGTCCTCGCTTCCGGCATCGCCAACTTCGGGTACGAGGCCAGACGCGGCCTGGCCACCGAGGAGAAGCGCCGGATCGGGGTGCGGGCCGCCGCACTGATCCCCGACAACGCGTCGATCCTGATCAACATCGGCACCACCACCGAGCAAGTGGCGGTGGCCCTGCGGGGCAAGCAGGGCCTGCTGGCAATCACGAACAACATCAACGTCGTCAACATTCTGCAGGGCTACGACCAGATCGAGGTAATCATCGCAGGCGGCGTCGTGCGGCACTCGGACGGCGGCGTGGTCGGCGAGGCGGCGGTCGATTTCATCCGCCAGTTCAAGGTCGACTACGCGGTCATCGGCACCTCCGCCATCGACGAGGACGGCACGCTGCTGGACTTCGACTACCGAGAGGTGAAGGTGGCCCAGGCCATCATGAACTGTGCGCGCAAGTCCGTGCTGGTGGCCGACCGCATGAAATACGAGCGCACCGCCCCGGTGCGCATCGGCCATATCTCGCAACTCGACTTCTTCGTCACCGATGCACCGCCGCCGCCGCGCCTCATCGACATCTGCCGCGATAACGATGTGACAGTCGAGATCGCAGCCGAAGCTTGATCCTTTGAAAGGGCGCGATAATCTTCGTTTGGCGGGTCCGTGAGGCGCGTTCCGCTGCCAATCGGAGCACCGCCGGCCGGCATCCGGCCGGATCCGATCCACCACACAGCGCGGGCCGCGGCATGCACGACATTGTCATCATCGGCGGGGGCATCAACGGCTGCGGCATCGCCCGCGACGCCGCCGGACGGGGCCTCGCCGTGCTGCTGGCGGAAAAGGCCGACCTCGCCAGCGGCACCTCCTCGGCCTCGACCAAGCTCATCCACGGCGGCCTGCGCTATCTGGAACACTACGCGTTCCGCCTGGTGCGCGAGGCGCTGAGCGAGCGCGAGGTGCTGCTCTCCATGGCCCCGCACATCATCCGCCCGCTCCGGTTCGTGCTGCCGCATCACCGCGGCTTGCGGCCGGCCTGGCTGGTCCGGCTGGGGCTATTCCTCTACGACCGTCTCGGCGGTCGCAGCAGCGTGCTGGCCCCGTCCAAGGCCGTTGATCTCACCCGCGCGCCGGCCGGCAAGCCGCTGCTGGCGAGCTTCACCCGCGGTTTCGAATACTCCGACTGCTGGGTGGACGACGCCCGCCTCGTCGTGCTCAACGCCATGGACGCGGCGGCGCGCGGCGCCGACATCCGGGTGCGCACGGAGGTCGTATCGGCGCGAAGAGACAACGGGCGGTGGCGCGTCGAGGTGCGGGACACCGTGTCCGGCCAGCCCGAGACCATCGACGCGAGGGCGCTCATCAACGCCACCGGCGCGTGGATCGCGGAGACGTCGGCACGGCGGATCGAGGCGCGTCCCGTCGCCAACGTCAGGCTGGTGAAGGGCAGCCACATCGTGGTGCCGCGGCTGTTCGAGCACGACAGCGCCTATATCTTCCAGAACGCGGATCGCCGCATCGTCTTCGCCATTCCCTACGAGGGCGACTTCACGTTGATCGGCACCACCGACGTCGATTGCAGCGGGGACATCGGCGAGGTCGCGATATCGCGCGAGGAGATCGACTACCTTTGCGGGTCGGTAAACCAGTACTTCACCCACGCCATCGCGCCCTCCGACGTGGTGTGGAGCTACGCGGGCGTGCGCTCGCTGCACGACGACGGCCGGACCTCGGCCCAGGACACCACCCGCGATTTCGTGCTGGAACTCGACGGCCGACGCGGCGAGCCGCCGCTCATCAGCATCGTCGGCGGCAAGATCACCACCTACCGGCGCGTTGCCGAGGAGGCCCTGCGGCGACTCCTGCCGCTGGTGCCCCGCCCCGCCGGTCCACCCTGGACGCGCGGCGCGCCGCTGCCCGGCGGCGACTTCCCCTGCGGCGACCGCGACCGGCTGGCCGGGACTCTGATGGCGGCCTCGCCGTTCCTTGACACAGGAGCCGCGGAGCGGCTGGCTCGCACCTACGGCTCCATGGCGCGCGGCATCCTGGCCGGGACCACCCGCGTGGAGGACCTCGGACAGCATTTCGGCGCCGGCCTCTACCAGCGCGAGGTGCAGCACCTCATCGACAAGGAGTGGGCCAGGACCGCCGACGACATCCTCTGGCGCCGCACCAAGCTCGGCCTGCGCCTGACCGACGAGGAACGATATCGCCTCGACCGCTGGCTTCGCATTCACGGTCCCACCGCGGTTTCCCCCGAGGCTTGAATCGGGACGCGGCACGCCGCTCTGGGCGACCGCGAGACCCCGCCTCGGGGCACCTTTCAAGGCCCTCCGTCGACACGCCTTGCAAATCGCCGCCAATCGTACTTGGATACCGGCCGGGGGTCGGTGGGATCACGCACAATCGGCGAACCGTGGCGCAGATGGGCGAGCAGCCGGGGCCCGTTGAGGATGAGCTTGAGCGCGCGCTGGTGTCCATGCGCGCGGGCTTCCTT
>DATBKR010000439.1:0-1899 GCA_036555805.1 Hyphomicrobiaceae bacterium
TCGCGCTTGCCCAGCCGCTCCTCGGCCACCGCACCGACGAGCTTGCCGTCGACGACAAGGCAGGCCGCGGAATCGGCGTGGAACGCGTTGAGCCCGAGGATCGCGGTCATCCTGCTTGCTGCGTTGCCCCGAGGGGCCGGGGCCTTCCCGGTCTCGGCCGATCCCAAGGCCCGGCCGACAGCCGGCGGTCCATCCCTCACTCCACCCGCACGCTCGGGGGCGGCTCGCCGCCGGACTTGAGCCAGACATAGACGGCGAGCATGTCAGCCGCGACGCGGTCCCAGCCGAAGTCTGCCGCCATCCAGGCGCGGCCGCGGGCGCCCATGGCCTGGCGCGCCTCGCATCGGATGGTCATGGCATGGCGCAAGACGGCGGCGAGGGGCTCCACGCCATGGTCGATCCACCAGCCGCACCGCTGCGTCTCGAGCCCGGCCCAGGGAGCACCCTTGGTCGAAATCACCGGCACCTCCGCCGCCAGCGCCTCGGCGACGGTCAGCGCGAAATTCTCGTTGAGGGTCGGCAGGACGAACAGGTCGGCGCTCCGGTAGGCGCTGAGCTTCGTGGCGGCGTCGTAGATCGGGCCCTCGATGCTGACACGTTCCAGTCCGAGCGAGCCGGCCAAGGCTGCAAGCTGCTTGGCATGCCCCGCTTCGGCCGGGCCGACGAGGCGCAGGCGCCATGACGGAAACTCGGCCTCGATCTTCGCCCAGGCGCGCACCAGACGGTCGAGGCCCTTCTTGGGGTGGATGCGTCCGAGCGACAGGACGATACGGTCGCTTCCCCGATGCCGGGGTACCGTGGCGAAGTCGGGCAGATGGATGCCGTTGGGGATAATCGCCACAGGGTTCTTCAGTCCAGCGGCGCGCATCTCCTCGTACTCCGACGCAGCCGTTGCATGCAGGCAATCGGCGGCTTCGAGCGCCCGACGCTGCGCGAGCCACCACAGCGGCCGCTTCTTCCAGGCGGAGAAGCGCCGCGCCGCCGGCCCGAGCATGCCGTGGGGCGAGTGCACAAGCGGTCCCGGCCGGCCCAGCCGCCGTCTGATCCAGCCAGGGTAGATGTTGGGCATGAGCCAGAGACCGTGGGTATGCATGACGGCTCCAGAGCGCGCGTCCGCGGCCAACGATCGCGCCAGGTCCGGTGAAGACCGCAGGAGCCAGCCGAGAGGTCCTCGCGATGGGGCATGCGCGAAGCGCGTCAGTCCGCCAGCGTCCTGACGGGGCGGCTCGGACTCCGCCACGCTGCGCAGATGCACACCGGCCCCGGTGCGGGCTTGCGCCGCAGCCAGTGCCGGCACGGCATACGAAACCCCGCCACCTTCCGTCGGAAGGCCGGCAACCACATGGACGACGCCGGGCCTGGACCGACTCATACGATACGGAGGTCACATTCAACTGAACGACGGCCACGCAGGACCGCGGCCCGCAGCCGTTCTAGGGGTGACGTCAGACGGAGGCCCTCCTGGCAGAAATCGTCAGCCCCACCAGCAGCCAGGGCAGGAATGCGTTGAGCGGCGAGTTCGTGATCGATCCGATGGCGATGGGCAGGGCCGCGTATCCTGCCAGGGGCAGTCCCATCAGCGTCTCCCGCCGCGCCAGCCGTATGGAGGCGCCGACGAGCCACGCCGCTGTTCCGAAGCGCAGGGCGATGAACGGCAGCCCGATGAGTACGCCCAGCTCGTTGATGTTGCGCTGCAGGTCCTCCTCGCCGTAGAGGAGCGGCGGCAGCCCCAGGTAGGCCGTTATGCCCGGCGCACCAACGCCGATGCCGTGGCCGAGCAGCGGCGCCGTGAACAGCGGATCGACGAACACCAGGACCGTGTTCAGTGCCCGCTGCCAGATCGAGCCTTCCACGGCCTCCGCTTCCGCGAACCTGTTCTGCATGGCCAGGAACATGTCG
>DATBKR010000440.1:0-1747 GCA_036555805.1 Hyphomicrobiaceae bacterium
CCCTGGCCGCCGTAGCAACGTGCCCGGCCGCGCCAATCTATTGCGAGCCTATCCGCCCCCGCAACGACCATGACCGCCAGATCCCCCTCCGACACCAAGGCCGACGGCACGCGCCAGACGCGGCAGCTGCTCCACCTCGTCTTCGGCGGGGAGCTCAAGTCGCTGGACGGCGTGGAGTTTTCCGATATCTCGGCGCTCGACATCGTCGGCATCTTCCCCAACTACGCCGAGGCCTACAAGGCGTGGAAGGCCGCCGCCCAGAAGACCGTCGACAACGCCCTGATGCGCTATTTCATCGTGCACATGCACCGCCTGCTCGATCCGGAGCTGACGGGCCCGCCCAATCGTGACACTTTGGCACAGGAAGGCGGGGCGTTGCGGGCCGCGGCCGGTAGCCCCGGCACGGCGCGGCTGCTAAGTAAAATCTTGCAACGCAACGAGTTGCATCGGCCGCAGGAGGGACTTTGGACGACGCGGCGGGACCCCAGGCCATCAGGAAGAGCAAGCCCCGCTTGAACGCGCACGGGCGCGGCATCCTGCGCCGCTTCGCCAAAGACTGGCTCCTGCCGCGCTGGCGCACGATCCTTCTGGCGCTGTGCTGGACAGGGGGCATCGCCGCGGCAAGCTCCGGCTATCCCGCCATCATCAGGTACTCGTTCGGCTCGCTGCGCCAGCCGGGAAGCGACGCAAGCGCGGCGCTGCCATGGGTGCTTGTTGCCATCGTGGGCATCACGACTTGCCGCGGCCTTTTCCTCTTTCTCTATCAGACCACGGCGACGCGAGTGGTCGCGCGCATGGTCACCGACGTGCAGAAGACCGCCTTTGCACATCTCATGAACGCCGACTTCGCCCGCCTCACCCGTGAGACGACCGGGCGGCTTGTCTCGCGGCTGACCAGCGACCTCACGGCCATCAACGCCGCTGCGCAAGCGGCGCTCGTCTCCGTGCGGGAGACCCTCACCGTCGTGGCCATGCTCGCCGTCATGTTCTACTACGACTGGGCGATGACGCTCGTCGTCCTTTGCGGCGGCCCGCTCGCCGTGCTGCCCGTGCGTCGACTGAACCTGCGCCTGAAGTCGCTCGCTCGCAGGACGCAGAGCGAGATGGGCAGCATGATGTCGCGCCTGACGGAGACCTTCTCCGGCGCCCGGCTGATCAAGGCATTCCGGCTGGAGCCGTACGCGGTGGGGCGCCTCGACGAGAATTTCGAGCAGGTGTTCCGTCTCAGGCTGAAGGCGGTGCGGGCGCGCGCCGGCGTGCTCTCTCTCCTGGAGGTGCTGGGCGGCATCGCCGTTGCGGCCACCATCGCCTTCGCCTACTGGCGCATCGCCAGCGGCATCAACACCGAGGGCGATTTCGTGGCCTACGTTGCCTGTATCGTGATCGCGGCGCAATCGCTGCGCTCGTTCGGGAACGTTGCCAACGCGACTTCGGAGGGGCTGGCGGCGGCGGAGCGCATCTACGAACTGCTCGACGAGACGCCCGCGATCCGTGACAAGCCCGTCGCCCGCCCGCTGAGCACCAGGGCCGGCGGCATCGTGTTCGACAACGTGAGCTTCGCCTATGCCGGCGACGGCGGTACGGCCGCCGTGCGCAATTTCTCCCTCGCCGTGCCGGGCGGCCAGATGGTGGCCCTGGTCGGCCGCTCGGGGGCCGGCAAGTCCACCATCATCAACCTGGTGCCGCGGCTGTTCGACGTGAGCGCCGGCCGCATCCTGATCGACGGCCAGGACATCCGCGACGTGAC
>DATBKR010000441.1:0-6545 GCA_036555805.1 Hyphomicrobiaceae bacterium
TCGACCCCGGCGGGCACATGGGACTCATCAAGGGCCTGGCATTCACACCGGACGGCAGGCAGCTGGTCTCGGCCGGCGACGACAAGGTGATCCGCCTGTGGGACTGGCAGACCGGCAAGACCGTGCGCACCATCCGCGGGCAGGTGGGGCCCGGAGCCGAAGGCCGGAATTTTGCCCTGGCGCTGTCGCCCGACGGGCGCCTGCTGGCCGCCGGAGGGTGGATGGCGCAAGGCGCCTACGGCGGCGGAACGCCTGACCCCGCAGTCGCCGACATCCGCCTTTACGACTTCGCCACCGGCAAGGTCGTGGCCCTGCTCAAAGGCCATACGAACATCGTCAACACGCTTGCCTTTTCTCGGGACGGCAAGCGTCTGATCTCCGGCGGCGCGCTGGGCGACCTTGCCGCCATCGTCTGGGATGTCGACAGTCGCGCGCTGCTGTACCGCCTGCAGGGGCACAAGGCAGAAATCTATGCGGTGGGCTTCACGCCCGACGGCGAGCGCGCGGTGACCGGCAGCTACGACACCACGCTCAAGCTGTGGTCGCTCAAGGACGGCAGGGAGATCGCGACCCTCACCGGGCACAAGAACGGGGTGCAGTCGCTCGGCGTATCGCCTGTCGACGGCACGATCGCCTCAGGCAGCATGGACGGCGAAATCCGGCTTTGGGACGGCTCCACCGGACGCTTCCTGCGCACCCTCGCCGATCAGGCCACCTCGGTCGGCGGGCTCACCTTCAGTCCGGACGGCACACGGCTGCTGTCCACCTGCGCGCAGCGCCACCCCTGCTACGATCACGTGTGGGACCTGGCGACCGGCCGGGAGATCGCCAAGCACAAGATCGACGACAACATTGTGATCGCCGCCACCCTGAGCCCGGACGGCCGCCTCGCCGCCACGGGCGGGGGATACAACAACGAGATCCACGTCTGGGACTTCAAGACCGGGCAGATCAGGAAGGTGCTGGCCGGCACCGGCGCGCCGCGCTGGGCTACCGGCTTCTCCGCCGACGGGCGGCTCATCGCCTGGGGAAATACGTGGCGCAGTAACCCAAAGGAGACGATCAGTCCGCTCGAGTTCCAGCTGCGCCTTCCCGAGGCCGGTCAAGGCCTCGGCGAGCCCGAACCTCTCGCCCCGGATGCGGCGGCAGCCTTCCTCCGCGCCCGAACCACGTATGGTGCCTATGCGCTCTCGCACCGGGCCGGCGGCTCCTATGGATATGCGGACGCCATCCTCGACATCAAGAAGGACGGCCAGACGCTGGTCTCCATCGAGCGCGCCGCGCACGAGGGATACCGGCACCTCGCCTACACCTTCACGCCCGACGGGCACACCATCCTCTCCGGGGCGTCCGGCGGCCTCATCACCGCCTACGATCTGAAGGGCCAGAAGCTGGGCGACTTCGTCGGCCACGAGGGCGACATCTGGGCCGTGACCCCCTCCGCCGACGGCCGGCTGCTCCTGTCCGGCAGCCACGACCAGACCGTGCGCCTGTGGAACCTCAAGACCCGCGAGCTGCTCGTCACGCTGTTCCACAGCCGCGACGGCGAGTGGGTGATGTGGACGCCGCAGGGCTACTACATGGGCTCGCCGGGTGCCGACAAGATCGTGGGCTGGCAGATCAACAAGGGTCCGGCCAACGCCGCCGAATACGTCGGCGCCGAGCAGCTGAGACAGCACCTGAACCGCCCCGACATCGTCGAGAAGGCCATCGTCCTGGCCTCCGCCGAACAGGCGGTGCGCGAAGCGCCGGGCACGTCCTTCAAGCTGTCGGACCTGCTGGGGCGCCCGGTGCCGAAGTTCAGGATCGTCTCGCCGGCCTCTGGCTCGGCCGAGCACAGCGGACGCGCGAGCGTGAAAATCGCCATCGAGCCCACACCCGACGCCGTCCGGCTGATCCGCGTCCAGGTCAACGGCCGGCAGGTGGCGGAGGAGACACCCAACATCGGCTCCGGCGGCTTCGGCGCCGGCGAGCGCGTCCTGACCGTGCCCCTCGCCAAGGGCCGCAACGATATCCGCGTCGCCCTTACCAACGCCATCGGCGAGGAGGCCGAGACCCTCACCCTCATCCACGACGGCGAGGGCGCCCTCGACAAGCGCGGCACGCTGCACATCCTCGCCATCGGCGTCAACGATTACAAGGACCTGGGCAACATCTGCGGCGACTCCGGCAAGGAGAGCTGCGACCTGACCTCCGCCGGCGCCGACGCGCGCACGTTCGTGGAGGCGGTGGAGAAGCGTCTTGGCCCGGCCCATGAGCGGGTCAGGAAGCGCGTGCTGGTGAACGGCGGCGATCCCAAGGATGCGCCGACCGCCGCCAACATCAGTGACGCGGTGGAGCTGCTGCGGCTGTCCAAGGAGACCGACACCGTCGTGCTGTTCGTCGCCGGCCATGGCAGCAATGAAGGGCCCGACTACCGGTTCCTGGCCACGGACGCCTCCTGGATGGGCGGCGCCTTGCGCGGCTCCACGGTGGTGCCGTGGCAGACCCTGCAGGGCGCGGTCGAGGCCGCCAAGGGCCGGCGCATCCTGTTCATCGACACATGCCACTCCGGCAATGCCTACAATCAGCGCCTCGGCAACGCCGCCTACCATGCCAACATCATCGCCTACACCGCCGCCCGCTTCGACCAGCTGGCGCTGGAGGACTCGACGCTGGGGCACGGCATCTTCACCTACGCCGTGGTTGAGGGCCTGCGAGGCACCGGCGCCGTCACCCCCAAGGGCGAAATCTCCACCAAGAGCCTGGCCGACTACGTCGTGGGCCGGGTGAACAGCCTGGCCAAGGCCCTCAACGGCGAACAGGAACCCCAATACTTCAAGGGCCGCGACGCCCAGGACTTCGTGCTGACGCGGCGGTGAGGAGCGTAGGGTGCAAGCGCGTCAGCGCGTCTTGCACCGATATACGCAGGGGCGAGCAGCATCGGTGCAATAGCGCGTCAGTATTGCACCGATCTACGTGCATCAGAGGAAGCATCGGTGCAATGCGGCTTCGCCTTATTGCACCCTACGTCTACGTCGCAGCGCCGCCTACTCGCCCAGGGCGCGACCGGCCGTCGGGCGCACCAGCGCGGTCGTTGCGTCGCCGCGCGGCGGCGCTCCCGCCACCAGCGCCGGGCCGGACGGCGCGCCGTAGAGCGCCACCGCGCCATGGATGTCGCCGGGCTGGAGCGCGCGGAAGCGCTCCTCGTAGCGGTAGCCCATGATGGCGTTGCCGCCGGCGGGGTGATCGAGGCCGATGGCGTGGCCGATCTCGTGCGCCAGTGTATAGCGCAGATCATAGCTCTTGAGGTCGCCGTCGAAGCCCACCTTCCAGGGCTTGGCGGGGTTGAGGCACACCAGCGCCTTGCTGATGGGCTTGATCGCTTCGGGCGAATTCGTGTCATAGAACACGTCGGCGAAGGCCCAGCCGTCGGGCTCCGTCTGCGCTCCGATCAGGATGTCGGCCGGACCGTTCTGGGGCGCCTCCTTGAAGACGACGTTGGCCGCCGCCTCCCACATCCGGAACGCCGCCGCCGCCTCCTCCTTGAAAGCCGCTGCCGGCACCCGCGAGGCCGCTGCGAGCCCGTCGAGGCTGGTCAGCCCGCGGCAGTTGCGCGCGGTGGGGAACGCCTGCGTCTCCGTCGCCAGCCGATAGGTTATGACGCGCGGCCCATCCGTGGCCGGCAATGGCCAGCGTACCTGGTGGCCGTCGAGCTTGAGGATCTTGAAGGCGTCGTCGTCCGCCTGCGCGGCAGGGGCCGTCCACGCGAGCGCGCAGCACAGCAGCCCGAGGGCGGCCCCGAAGGGCCTGGTAGGCGCAAACCTCAAACGCGGAATCCCCCGTTGCGCGGTCCTGCCGACCGCTTCCCCTCACCGTCCTCGCAGTGCGATCTTCGCCGCAGCCGCAAGGGCCTTCATGGAACTTTTTTTCTCGTTTGCCTCTACTTATTAGGTTCCCCAACCAGACCGGTCAACCCGAGCCGCCAACCCCATCCGTCGCGCGACAGGCAGTCGCGGAGGCAGTCGGGGGGGCAGTCGTGCGAATCCTCGGGCGCGGCTTGCCGGAATGGTGCGACCATGTGGCTCACTTGGTCGTGCACACCCAGCGGACGACGGCGCAGCCGGCAGAATAGCGACCGCAGGACTGGATGGCGTAGGTTTCGGCCAGCTTGCGGCTCGCCCCCCAGCCTGAGCCGTAGCCGTCGGCACCGACGGCCAGGGCGCCGCAGGCGTTGCGGAACCACACCGGCACGACGCAGTCGTCGGCGTGGCGGTTGCACTGGGCGAGCGCGTGGCGCTTGGCGTCCCCGCGCGAGGCGTAGTCGTAGGCCCAACCATGCGCCCGCGTCGTGGGCGAGTAGGCGATGGCGCCATAGAATTCCCGCGCCGCGTAGTAGTCCTGCTCGTCCCTGTCGTCCCGGCCCTCTTCGCCTGCCGCGCCAGGGTCCGCGGCCAGCACCAGAAACGCCCACGCGCAACCAGCGCACAGGAACCGGCGGACGTTCACAGCCGCTCCCCCGACTAGAAGCTTGCCGATGCCCCGCGCCACCCACGCCCGGGCCGCCGGTACCCGCGCCGGCGCGCGGCATTCTGCGTAGAAGCGCGGGCGTTGGCAACGATCCTCTGGCCGATCCCTTTCTGGCAGCCGCAGCCCGGTCTGCAGAGCGCCGGCGTGTCGGCGGACCTTTCCCGCGCGTACCGGCTCCGTGGCCGCACATGCGGCTGCCGACGCCGCGTTGCGACTTATCTCGCAGCCAGAGTTAACCGCGATTTCCGCGCGGCGTTGACCCGTGGAGTTGCGGTGACACCCTTTGTGAAGGGGTGAGCCACGTCTGCGCGGTCTGGACCCGCCCGAAGCACACAGTGCACGGGTCGAGGCTGCGGGGAGCTGTGGTGGGGGCACATTCGCGAGGGAGCCAGCATGGGTTTTGAAGCACCCGGGTTGGGGGACGCGTCCCCCGTCGAAGCACAGTCGCGCCGCGACGAGGCCATTGGCGCGCCGCTGGAAACGGCACGTGTCGCGCTGCTCGACCTGATCGGACGGCTGGACGGCTTGCTGGGCGAGCACGCCGCCCCGCTGCTCGACGCCGCCCGACGGCAGCTCGACGAGCGCTCGTGCCGCATCGCAGTCATCGGCCAGATCAAGGCCGGCAAAAGCACCTTCATCAACGCGCTGTCCCGGCGCCCCGGCCTGCTGCCCACCGACATCAACCCGTGGACCGTGGTGGTCACGGCACTGCACTTCCGCAACGGACCCATACCGCCCGAGCATGCCGCGGTATTCCATCTCTTCTCGGTCGACGAGTGGCGCGAGCTGGCCGAGGGCCGCGGGCGCCTCAGGGAGCTGACGGAGCGCCTGGTGCCCGGGTTCCAGTCCGACCTCCTGCGCGCGCAGCTCGAGGTGATGCGCAAGCGCGCGGAACGCCGCCTCGGCCCCAAGTTCGCGGAGCTCTTGGGCCAGTGCCACCGCTACCCGACCGTCGCGCCGCAGATCCTCACCGACTACGTCAGCGCCGGCGACGACGACAGCGGTCCCGGCAGGCGCCGCCACTACTCCGACATCACACGCTCCGCCGACCTTTACTTCAACGACGGCCCCTTTGCCTTCCCCCTCACGCTGATCGACACTCCGGGCACCAACGACCCGTTCCTGGTGCGCGACGAGATCACGCGGCGCAGCCTGGAGAACCCCGACATCTACGTGTTCGTGGTCTCGGCCCTGCAGCCGCTGTCGGCCGGCGATATCGCCATGCTGCGGCTGCTCAACGGTCTCAACAAGGACCGCATCGTCGTCTTCATCAACCGCGCCGACCAGCTCCCCAACCTGAACAGCGACGCCGCCGACGTGAAGGCAGCCATCGAGAGGCGCCTGCACGCCGAGTTTCCGTCGCTCAACATCCCGGTGGTATACGGCAGCGCCTGGCTGGGGAGCCTGCGGCTGCAGGCCGAGGCAGGCGAGCTCCCCGCCGTGGTCATGCCGGAACGCGCGCCGTGTCCCGGCCAAGGCCCGGTCCGGGCGCGCCCGAACGGGTCTGCCGGCGCCACCCCCGCCGCGACCTCTGGCGTCGAGCCTTCGCGGTCCGTCCCCGCCATGCACATGAGCTCCGGCATGGCGGAGGTTTCGGTCGCCATCGCCAGGCTCATGAGCACGAGCAGCATCGCCATGCTGATGCGCCAGATCGCGGTGTGTCTCGCCGAACTGGTGCGCACCGCTGACGTCAACGAGGCCGCCGAGCGGCAGTCCATAGTCGACCTCGTCGATGCGCGCCGCCGCGAGACGACGGACCTGCGCAAGCGCGTCGCCGAGGAGGAGAACTCGCTCGCCGCCTTCGAGGGCCACGTGAAGGCGCTGCATGGCTCCTTCGAGGAGGTGGAGGCGCACTTCAAGCAGGTCATCGCCACCACCGGTCGCATCCTGCGCAACCAGCTGTGCGGCCTGGTGCGGGAGTTCGCCAGCCAGGAGGCCGACGTTCTCCTGCAGTCGCTGCAGGAACAGCCGCGCCAGTGGACTTGGCGCTGCGATGTGATACCGCTGCGCGAGCAGATGGAGGCCGCCTACCTCGC
>DATBKR010000442.1:0-2570 GCA_036555805.1 Hyphomicrobiaceae bacterium
GCCGGTACTCGCGCGCATCGTCCCGTTGACGGCCGGCCCGGTCGTCCTCATCGCCGGCACGCTCCAGTTCACCGCCTGGAAGGCGCATCGCCTCGCCTGCTGCCGGGCCGCGCCGGGTGGCGGCCGTCCATTGCGGGCCGACACGGGCACAGCTTGGCGCCATGGCATGCGCCTCGGCCTCCAGTGCGCCCGCTGCTGCGGCAACCTGATGGCCGTCCTTCTGGCCGTCGGTGTCATGGACCTGCGCGCCATGGCCGCCGTGACGGCCGCCATCGCCGCCGAGCGGCTCACGCCGGCCGGCGGGCGCGTTGCCCACGCCACCGGGGCCATCGCCGTCGCTGCAGGCCTGCTGTTGACCGCGCGTGCCGCCGGCCTCGCTTGAGGCTTGCCGGCGCGTGCCAGTCGGCGATCATGGGGCGTCCTCCGGACGGGAAGCGGCGGCTGCGGCGACCGCGTCGGCGATGGCGGACATGCGGATGGGCAGCCCGGCGAAGGAGAGGCCGAGCGGCGACACGGCGTCGTTGATTGCGCTCGATATCGCCGCGGCCGAGCCGAGGTAGCCGCTCTCGCCCGAGCCCTTCTGGCCGAACACGGTGTAGGGCGACGGCGTGCAGTGATGGACGATCTCGACGTTCGGCACCTCGTGCGCGGAGGGGAGCAGATAGTCCATGAAGGTCTGCGCGCGCAGCTGGCCCTCGCGGTCGTAGACGAACTCCTCCAGCAGCGCGGCGCCGATTCCGTGCGCGATGCCGCCGAGCGTCATGCCCCTCACGATGTCGGGGTTGATCACGGTGCCGCAGTCGTGGCCGATCGCGTAGCGGCGGAGCTCGGGTTTGCCGAGGAGCGGGTCGATGGCGACCAGCACGAGGTGGAACTCGAAGGAGTGGCACGGGTACATCTGCACGCGGCCGTTCTCCGGCAACCCGGTGCCGGTCGGCACCTGCTCGACGTGCATCGCCTCGAGCCCCGGCTCCATGCCCTCGGGCAGCAGGTGGAAGTTGCGGTGGGCGATGGCGACGAGGTCGGCCCAGGGCACGGTCGCGCCGCCCGCCGTCACCGCGCCGTGCGCATAGGCGACCTCTCTCTCGGGGCGGCCCAGGCGCTTCGCGCCGATGCGGACGAGCTTGTCCTTGAGCTTCTGCGCTGCGTGGAAGCAGGCGCCGCCCAGCATGATCGCCATGCGGCTGCCGACCGGCGAGTTGGACGGCAGGCTGGCCAGCGAATCCGGCCGCACCACCTGAATCCGGTCGGGGTCGATCTCCAGCACCTCGCCCACCACGGTTGCCGCCAGCGTCTCGTGGCCCTGGCCGGAGGAGCTGGTGTGGATGGCGACGGTGACGAAGCCGAGCGCATCGACGTGGATGCGGGCGGACTCCATCCACGTCGTCGTGGTGTTCTTCTCGTTGAGCAGCGGCTCGAACGAGGCGTTGCCGCCGCTCGGCTCCAGGCAGGCGGCGATGCCGATGCCGGCCAGCAGGCCCTGCCCGCGCAGCGCCTCCCGCTCTCGCTTCAGCGCATCGTAGTCGGCGTGGGCCAGCACCTTGGCGACCACGGTGTGATAGTCGCCGCTGTCGTATGTGGTGCCGCTCGGGATGAGGTAGGGGAACTCCTCCTTGCGGATGAAGTTGCGGCGGCGCACCTCGATGCGGTCGAGCCCCAGCGCCGCGGCCACCTTGTCCATGGCCGTTTCGATGGCGTAGTTGGTGGGCGCCTGCCCGAAGCCGCGCACCGCCTCCTGCGCCCCCTTGTTGGAGGTGACCGCCTGCGCCCGGTATGCAACGCTGGCGATGCGGTAGGGCCCGACAATGGCGCCGACCGGCTTGCCGAGCTGGAACGGCGAGCGCCCAGCGTAGGCGCCGACGTTGTCGAGCGCCCGCATCTTCATCGAACGGACCACGCCGTCGCCGTCGAAGGCCACGTCGACGTCGAAGACGCGCTCCGGGCCATGGGCGTCGCCGGCGCGCATGTTGTCGAGGCGGTCCTCGATCAGCCGCACCGCGCGGCCGAGCATGCGGGCGAGATGGGCGGCCAGCACGGTGTGCTTGATGCCGCGCTTGACGCCGTAGCTGCCGCCCACGTCCACGTCCTGGTGCACGCGCACGCTGTTGGCCGGGATGCGCAGGGCGCGCGCGATCTGGTCGGCGTATTTCGGCATCTGGATCGAGGCCCACACGTCGAGCATCTCGGTCCACTCATCCCATCGCGCGGCGACACCGAAGGTCTCGACGGGCACAGTCGAGCTGCGGCCCCAGTTCACGCGGAAGCCGAGCCGGCGCGGACTGGCGGCGAAGTCGCGCTCGACGTCGCCCCAGACGAAGGTCCTGTCGAGCAGCACGTTGGAGCCGTGCTCGGGATGCACGGGCGGGCTCGCGGGATCGAGCGCCGCCTCTGCGTCGAGTACGTACGCCAGCGGCTCGTACTGCACCTCCACCTTCTCGCACGCGTCCTCGGCCAGCGCGCGCGTTTCGGCCGCCACCGCCGCCACCCACTCGCCGGCGTAGCGCGCCCGCCCCACGGCCAGCGGGTAGCGGCGGACGCTGGGCGTATCGAGGCCGTTCAAGAGCGGGGCG
>DATBKR010000443.1:0-3934 GCA_036555805.1 Hyphomicrobiaceae bacterium
CGAAGTCAAAACGGAATTCTGAGTTCAGCTTGCGATACAAAGCTGGCGGGGTCTGCCAGTACCTGCCGGTGGACCGGTGGCTTGTATGGAACCAGCCAAGCGCGGCTTCCCAACCGGGATAGCGGAAAATCTCTCCCCGCTTAGCAGCGCGTGCCTCCTGGTCCTTGCACCTTGCCAGGATTGCGCGCCGGTATCGAGCTAGATGAACGAGCAGATATGCCGATTTCTGATCGGTGACGCCGATCCTGTGTCAATCGGCGTCGAAGATTGACCCGCCATCGGCGTACAACCGGGACCCGCCAATCGGCTGCTGACTTGTGCCGGTAGTCCATAGGGGGACCCGCGCGTCGCGGAGTGCCCCCACGAGGCTGATGCAGCGGC
Organism: Hyphomicrobiaceae bacterium; assembly: GCA_036555805.1. Lineage (GTDB taxonomy): Bacteria > Pseudomonadota > Alphaproteobacteria > Rhizobiales > Hyphomicrobiaceae > AWTP1-13. The sequence continues at coordinate 382 of DATBKR010000443.1, forward strand.
GCGCGGGGGGCCCTGTGGACCCACCGGTGCAAGTTCGGGGTATGGTGGCTCAGGCGCGGTTCTTGAAGCGCCAGCTATCGTTGCCAGTCTCGACGATGTCGCAGTGATGCGTGAGGCGGTCCAGCAGCGCTGTGGTCATCTTGGGATCGCCAAAGACGCTCGGCCATTCGCCGAAGCCGAGATTTGTAGTGACGATCACCGACGTGCGTTCGTAGAGGCGGCTGACGGTGTGGAACAGCAGTTGGCCGCCGACCTGCGCGAACGGCAGATAGCCGAGCTCGTCGAGGATGACGAAGTCGAGCCGGGTGAGGAAGTCCGCCAGCCTGCCCTGGCGGCCGGCACGGCCTTCGGCCTCGAGACGGTTGACCAGATCGACGGTATTGAAGAAGCGGCCGCGTGATCCGGCCCGGATGCAGCTTCGCGCGATCGCGATCGCCAAGTGCGTTTTCCCGGTGCCGGTTCCGCCGACCAGGACCACATTCCGCTGTTGCGCGACGAAGTTGCCGCCGGCGAGGTCGCGCACGAGGCTCTCGTTGACTGGCGTTCCTTTGAAGGCGAAGTCATCGAGATCCTTGGCGAGCGGCAGCTTGGCGATGGTCATCTGGTATCGGATCGAGCGCGCCTGTTTCTCGGAGATCTCGGCCTTGAGCAGGTCGCCGACCAAACGCTGCGGTTCGTGCTTGCGCTTGATCGCCGTTGCCAATGCCTCGTCGTAGGCGCCCTTCATGCCGTAGAGCTTCAGCGTGCCCATCATGTCGAGCACTTCGGTTCGCTCCATGCTCATCGGCTCCTGAGTTGATCGTATCTGGCACAGTCCGCCATCGGCGTGTGATGCAGCGCCAACGCATCCGGCGTGAGGATGATGGCGGTCGGTCCCGGATCGCGCTGGCGGGTCAGGATGTTGATGATCACATCGGACGAGTGGACGCCTTCGGCCATCGCCTGCGCGCAGGCCGCTTCGACCGCCAGCAATCCGTCGGTCAGCACAGCGGCCAGAATGGCGACCATCTGCCGATCACCGTCATTGGAGCCGGCCAGGCGCCGGCGCACGCGTTCCAATGCCGCCGGCAGGACCCAGTCCCTGAACGGTGCGCCATTGCGCAGTGCGCCAGGCTTGCGGGCCAGGACTGGCACGTAGTGCCATGGGTCATAGACCGTCTCGCCGCGGCCAAAGCTGCGGCGATGTTCGCCGACGACGCGACCGTCCTGGCGGATGACGACCCGATCGGCATAGGCATGGATCTCGACCGGCCGCCCGACCGCGCTGGCATTCACCGAGTATTTGTTCTTGTCGAAGCGAACCAGGCAGGTCTTCGAAACCGAGGCCGCCAGCGCGTGGAAGCCATCGAAGCGCCCACGGTAGGGGACAAGCTGCGGTCGCTCCTCCTCGAACACCTCCCACACCGTCCGATCGGTGCGTTCGGGATGCGCATGGGCCTTGGCGTAGGCAATGCACTTGTCCAGCAGCCAGGCGTTCAGCTCGTCGTAGCTCTTCACCCGCAGCCGTGGCGCGAGAAAGCGCTCACGCACAAGGCCGACCTGATTCTCGACCTGGCCCTTCTCCCACCCGGCGGCCGGCGTGCAAGCCACCGGTTCCACCAGATGATGCGCGCACATCTGCAGAAAACGCCGATTGTATTGCCGGTCCTTGCCAACAAAGACGGCGTCCACCGCCGTCTTCATGTTGTCATAGATGCCGCGTGTGCAGGCGCCCTTGAAGAAGGCGAACGCCCGCTCGTGCGCGTCGAACACCATCTCCTGCGTCTCGCGCGGGTAGGCGCGAATGAACATCATGCGGCTGTGACACAGACGGACGTGGGCGACCTTCACCGTCACCGTGACGCCATCCATCAGGACGACTTCATGGCTCCAGTCGAACTGGTAGGCTTCGCCCGGTGCGAATGACAGCGGCACATACGCCTCCGCCGTCTGCCCCGCATGCTGCCGGCTCCAGACCCGTGCGTAGCGGCGTACGGCATCGTAGCCGCCGTCGTAGCCCAGTGCCCGCAGCTCCTCGAACAGGCGGATCAGCGTCAGCCGTTCCCGCGCCGTGGCTCCGGCGTTCTTTGTCAGCAGCTCATCGAGCTCCACCTTCCAGCGCCCGATCTTGGGACGCGGCTGAACCTCTCGCTCATATGAAAACGACGTCTCTCCTGAGCGCAGCACCTTCCGAACCGTGTTGCGCGACACCTTCAGATCACGCGCGATCTCCCTGATCGACTTACCCTTGACCAAACGCTCGCGTCGGATCCGGCCGATCGTCTCCACAATCAGCATCCCCCACCGCCCACCTCGATCCGAAGCAGGCAGCCCAGCAGTCACTCATTCAGGGGGTCAATTTTGGACGCCGATCCCCCGGCTCACCGGGTCAAAATTGCACGCCGAAACACACCGATTCTGCTCCACTGCACGGATGAGGCCGGAAGTCCGATGCTTGGACTGACACGGCCCAGTCCAGAAGGCGATGCGTTCCTCCGAAACGCCATCAAGACATTCCGGTAATGGTGTTGGCACCATTGCCCGCGTAAGGAATAAAAAAGAGTTCGGCGCACAATGCTGTGGATCGCGTGCTATCGGGCGGTACCGAGCTTGAGGAAAGCAACCTGCCCGTAATGGTAGCCTGCCAGTCTATACATCGCCGCCAACGTAAGGTCGACGCGTTCAAAATGCGCCCTGGCAATGGGTCGTGACGGATCGCGTTGTCAGGCGAAGCCGGGAAATGCCCTATCGGGGGAGATGTCCACCCGCGCAATGGGGTCTGGAATCAGTGGCGACGCCGTGCCCCGCTGGGTCCTGTGGTCGAAGGGCACGATCCCTTCCCCATCCATCTCGGGCGCAGGGCGTGCCGAATTGGCTCGGGCAACCGCGTCCCACTCTGCGAAGAATCGCGCCTCCGTCCAGGCGTTCACGATCGCGCGTGGCTTGCCCAGGTTGTGCGCCCACAGCCGCTGCCGAAAGTCCCGGGTCACCGCCGGCTCTCCAATGGTCACATTCAGCTCTGAGTCCATCTCGAAGGAGCGCACGCTGGCATTAGCAGAGCCGATCGTCATGAAGCTGTCGTCGGCGAGCATGAACTTTGCGTGCACCGAGCGGTCCTGCATCGTATAGAGCCGCACCCGCGCCGGGCCGAGGCCGGTCACAATCCGCTCCAGGGTACGGAATTGCAAGTTAGTTCCGTGCGAAACAATGGGATTGGTGCCGTCGTCGGCAGAGAGATCTGCGAGCACAACGAGGATGACAAACAGTTCTGGCCGCTCGCGGCCGCGCGCAACGATCCATTCCGCCATTTCGGGCGCCTTGTAGTACTGGTTCTCGAAGTAGAGGAACCGCTCCGCACAGGCGATTCCCTGCCGGTACATACGCTTGATATCGTCTCGGCGGGTGTTGAACAGGGTAAAGGTGGCGTCCTCGGAGACCGTGCGCGTCATCTGGAGGCGGTGAGACCCTATTGATCTCTCGGCAGGCGTCAGCGGCGTGGTGGCGAGCGTCTCGTAGCTGGCCCAGCCAGGCCGCGGGGCGCGGCGGGAGCGATCCTTTTCCCGGTTCCAGCGCA
>DATBKR010000444.1:0-1618 GCA_036555805.1 Hyphomicrobiaceae bacterium
GCCGTCGAGCGGGCTGAACACCTGCACCACGCCCTCCTCGGCCATCTCGCGCAGCGCCTCGCGCAGCTTCTTGGCGCGTATCGCATCCTCCAGGCGGATGCGGCGCATGATCTCCGGGGCGAAGCTCGGGATGCCCAGAAACGTGATGTCCTCGCCCTCGGTGATGGCGTCGCCGATCCTCAAGCTGCCGCGGTTGGGAATGCCCACGACGTCGCCCGCATAGGCCTCCTCGGCCAGCGAGCGGTCCTGGGCGAAGAAGAACTGCGGCGCGGCGAGCGCCATGGTCTTGGCCGTCCGCGGCACTTTCACCTTCATGCCACGAGTCAGCTTGCCCGAGCACACGCGCATGAAGGCGATGCGGTCGCGGTGGTTGGGGTCCATGTTCGCCTGGATCTTGAACACAATGCCGGTCATGGCCTTCTCGCCGGCCTCCACGGTGCGGGTAGCGGCCTTCTGGCTGCGCGGCGGCGGCGCGTAGGCGATCAGCGCCTCCAGGATGTCGCGCACGCCGAAGTTCTTGAGCGCGCTGCCGAAGAACACCGGCGTCAGGGTGCCTTCGCGGAACTTGGGCAGGTCGAATTTGCCGCAGGCCGTTTCCACCAGCTCGATCTCGTCGCGCCACGCCGCAGCGGCATCCTCCTCCAGCAGTGCGGCGATGGCCGGGTCGTCAGGGCCGGACACCGGCGTGCCTTCCGGCTCGCGCTCCACTTGGCGGATGCGGCAATGCAGGGGGTCGTAGGTGCCCTTGAAGTCGCGGCCACGGCCCACCGGCCACACCATGGGCGCGGTCTCGATGGCCAGCGTGCGCTCGATCTCGTCCAGCAGCTCCAGCGGGTCCTGGCTCTCCCGGTCCATCTTGTTGATGAAGGTGACGATGGGGATGTCGCGCAGGCGGCAGATCTCGAACAGCTTGAGCGTGCGCGCCTCGATGCCGCGCGCGGCGTCGATCACCATGATGGCGGAATCGACGGCGGTTAGCGTGCGGTACGTGTGGTCGGAGAAGTCCTCGTGGCCCGGTGTGTCGAGCAGATTGAACACGGCACCGCCGTACTCGAAGGTCATCACCGAGGTGACGACCGAGATGCCGCGCGCCCGCTCGATGGCCATCCAGTCGGAGCGCGTGTTGCGGCCGTCGCGCTTGGCCTTCACCTGCCCCGCGAGCTGGATGGCGCCGCCGAACAGCAAGAGCTTCTCCGTGAGCGTGGTCTTGCCCGCGTCCGGGTGCGAGATGATGGCAAAAGTGCGCCGGCGCGCGATCTCGCGCGCCAGCCTGCTGGGCGCGGCGTTGGGCACCTTCTCGGGTCCGGCCTTTTGCTCGGCCGTCAATACGGTCGGTGTGTCGTCCATCGGTCGCTCGGATAGCTGCGGCGGGCGCCTCTATAGCATCGTTCCCCTGACGGGATACAACCGCCGGAATATGGGTGAGCCCGTCCGCGATTTCACCTCTTGGCCAACACGTCCGGCCCCGCGGGCAGCGCCGGCGAGGGTGCGACGGGGGCGCGGGCGCCTACTCCGCAACCAAGGAGGGCCCGTAAGCCCTCCGGGGGCGGTTTCCCGCCCCATGGGCTGCCTTTCGGCGCCCGCGCACCGGCGATTTGCATCCCGCTGCGGCTCAGCC
>DATBKR010000445.1:0-10581 GCA_036555805.1 Hyphomicrobiaceae bacterium
TCGATCCTCAAGGAGCAGATCAGGAACTTCGGCAAGGAGGCCGAGGTCTCCGAGATCGGCCAGGTCCTGTCCGTCGGCGACGGCATCGCCCGCGTCTACGGCCTCGACAACGTGCAGGCCGGCGAGATGGTGGAGTTCCCCGGCGGCATCCGCGGCATGGCGCTGAACCTGGAGGCCGACAACGTCGGCGTCGTGATCTTCGGCGACGACCGCACCATCAAGGAGGGCGACACCGTCAAGCGCACCGGCGCCATCGTCGAGGTGCCCGTGGGCAAGGGCCTGCTCGGCCGCGTGGTGGACGCGCTGGGCAACCCGCTCGACGGCAAGGGCCCGATCAAGTCCGACGTGCGCATGCGCGTGGACGTGAAGGCGCCAGGCATTCTGCCGCGCAAGTCCGTGCACGAGCCGATGGCGACGGGCCTCAAGGCCATCGACGCGCTGATCCCGATCGGCCGCGGGCAGCGCGAGCTGATCATCGGCGACCGCCAGACCGGCAAGACCGCCATCATTCTCGACACCTTCCTCAACCAGAAGCCGCTCAACGAGTCCAAGGACGAGAGCGTCAAGCTCTACTGCGTCTACGTCGCCGTCGGCCAGAAGCGCTCCACGGTGGCCCAGTTCGTGAAGGTGCTGGAGGAGCGCGGTGCGCTACCCTACTCGATCGTTGTCGCCGCGACCGCCTCCGATCCGGCGCCCATGCAGTTCCTGGCCCCGTTCGCCGGCTGTACCATGGGCGAGTATTTCCGCGACAACGGCATGCACGCCGTGATCGCCTACGACGACCTCTCCAAGCAGGCCGTCGCCTACCGCCAGATGTCGCTGCTGCTGCGCCGCCCGCCCGGTCGTGAGGCCTACCCCGGCGACGTGTTCTACCTGCACTCGCGCCTCCTGGAGCGTGCCGCCAAGCTCAACGAGGCGCACAAGGCGGGCTCGCTCACGGCGCTGCCGGTGATCGAGACCCAGGCCAACGACGTGTCGGCCTACATCCCCACCAACGTCATCTCCATCACCGACGGCCAGATCTTCCTGGAGACCGACCTGTTCTACCAGGGCATCCGCCCGGCGGTGAACGTCGGCATTTCGGTGTCGCGCGTGGGCTCCTCCGCGCAGATCAAGGCCATGAAGCAGGTGGCAGGCCGCATCAAGGGCGAGCTCGCCCAGTACCGCGAGATGGCGGCCTTCGCCCAGTTCGGCTCCGACCTCGATGCGGTGACGCAGCGCCTGCTGGCCCGCGGCGCCCGCCTCACCGAGCTCTTGAAGCAGCCGCAGTTCTCTCCGCTCAAGGTGGAGGAGCAGGTGGTGGTGATCTTCGCCGGCACCCGCGGCTACCTCGACCCGCTCCCGGTTCCGGCGGTGCCCAGGTTCGAGCACTCCCTGCTGCGCCATTTGCGCGAGGGCCACCCCGACATCCTGGGCGACATCGCCACCCGGAAGGAGATCACCGCCGACACCGAGAAGCGCCTGGTGGGCGTGCTCGACAGCTTCGCCAAGAGCTTCACGGCGTAGGGTGGGTTAGGCCCGAAGGGCCGTAACCCACCATGGCAACACAAAGAACGGTGGGTTACGCGCCTTCGGCGCTAACCCACCCTACGATTCAGACCCGGAAGGCCCAATGCCGAGCCTCAAAGACCTCCGCAACCGCATCTCCTCCGTCAAGGCGACGCGGAAGATCACCAAGGCGATGCAGATGGTCGCCGCGGCCAAGCTGCGCCGCGCGCAGGAGGCGGCCACGGCCGCGCGCCCCTATGCCGAGCGCATGGACGCGCTGCTCGGCAACCTCGGCCGCCGCGCCACCCCCGCCAACGCGCCCAGGCTGCTGGTCGGCACGGGCAAGGACGAGACGCACCTGCTCATCGTCATGACAGCCGAGCGCGGCCTGTGCGGCGGCTTCAATGCCAACATCGCCAAGCTCGCCCGCGCCGATGCGGTGCGCCTGCGCGCCGACGGCAAGACCGTCAAGATCATTACCGTCGGCCGCAAGGGCGCCGACAACCTGCGGCGCGACTGGGGCAGCCGCATCATCGACCGCGTGGACCTGCGCGGCGTCAGGCAGATCACCTTCGCCGTCGCCAGCGAGATCGCCCAGAAGGTGCTTGCCCTGTTCGACACCGGCGAGTTCGACGTGGCCACCCTCTATTTCTCCGAGTTCAAGTCGGTGATCACGCAGAAGCCTACCGCCCTGCAGCTGATCCCCGCCAAGATCCCCGAGGGCGCCGCCGCCACGGCGGGCGCGCAGGCGGCCTACGAGTTCGAGCCCGACGAGAACGAGATCCTGGCCGAGCTCCTGCCGCGCAACCTCGCCACCCAGGTCTACCGCGGGCTGCTGGAGAACCAGGCCTCGTTCTACGGGGCGCAGATGAGCGCCATGGACAGCGCGACCCGCAACGCCGGCGACATGATCGACAGGCTCACACTCAACTACAACCGCACCCGCCAGGCCATGATCACCAAGGAACTGATCGAGATCATCTCCGGGGCCGAGGCGCTGTGAGGAATCGAACCCAATGTAGGAATATGCTGGAGTCGCGGAGGAATATGAGATACGCTTCCACTGCCTGGGCGAGAGGAGGTCGTAATGCAGGGTCGCGGTTTTGAGGACGTGCAGGCTGCCTATCTTGGCGATCCTCTCAAGCTCATCGGACAGGTCCGGCGATTTGGCGAGGAAGGCCCTGCGTATGAGGTTCTCGCTTTGCAGGAGGACGGAAGGCTGGTGACCGAGGTCATCGATTCGGGTGAAAGAGTGATCTGCGCGGTGAAGGAAGTGCTCGACGATCCGATGGCCGAGACGATCCCGTGAGCCCCCGTCATGTTTGCGATCGCTTACGACTTGACCGTGGCCGACGCCCAGCAACACCACCCTCGGGGTCACCGGCAAGCCTATCTGGATATCGCGTCCGCGCTCAGGAAGTTTGGCTTCGAGCGGGTGCAGAGGAGCGTATTCGCCTCGCAGGACGATGACTTGGCGAACCTGTTCAGTGCCATCGTTGAGCTGAGCGGATTGGATTGGTTCGGACGGAGTGTGACGAATATTCGTGCATTCCGAGTTGAGCGCGGAGCCGACTTCACGGCCATCGTGAAGGGGTGACACTGCGCGTCGGGCGGCGGCTTTGAAATCATGTAGGTTGGGTCGAGCGCAGCGAGACCCAACGCACGCACAGACAGACGAGGACGCAGGAACAAGAGTCATGGCAACCAACAAAGTCGGCAAGATCCGCCAGGTCATGGGCGCCGTCGTGGACGTGCAGTTCGATGGTCACCTGCCGCAGATCCTGAACGCGCTGGAGACCAGAAACCACGGCAGCCGGCTGGTGCTGGAGGTGGCCCAGCACCTGGGCGAGAGCTCGGTGCGCACCATCGCCATGGACTCCACGGAGGGCCTCACCCGCGGCCAGGACGTCACCGACACCGGCCAGCCCATCGCGGTGCCGGTGGGCGACGAGACACTGGGGCGCATCATGAACGTCATCGGCGAGCCGGTGGACGAGGCTGGCCCCATCACCACCAAGGCCAGGCGGGCCATCCACCAGCCCGCCCCGCCCTTCATCGAGCAGTCAACCGAGGCGCAGATCCTGGTCACCGGTATCAAGGTCGTGGACCTGCTGGCGCCTTACGCCAAGGGCGGCAAGATCGGCCTGTTCGGCGGTGCCGGCGTCGGCAAGACCGTGCTCATCATGGAGCTGATCAACAACGTCGCCAAGGCCCACGGCGGCTACTCGGTGTTCGCCGGCGTGGGCGAGCGCACGCGCGAGGGCAACGATCTCTACCACGAGATGATCGAGTCCAAGGTCAACGTGGACCCCAAGAAGGCCGGCAGCGCCAAGGGTTCCAAGTGCGCCCTGGTCTACGGCCAGATGAACGAGCCGCCCGGCGCGCGCGCCCGTGTCGGCCTCTCCGGCCTGACCGTGGCGGAATATTTCCGCGACCAGGGCCAGGACGTGCTGTTCTTCGTCGACAACATCTTCCGCTTCACGCAGGCGGGCTCGGAGGTGTCGGCGCTCCTGGGCCGCATCCCCTCGGCCGTGGGCTACCAGCCGACGCTTGCCACCGACATGGGGGCCCTGCAGGAGCGCATCACCACCACGCAGAAGGGCTCCATCACCTCGGTGCAGGCCATCTACGTGCCGGCCGACGACCTGACGGACCCGGCGCCCGCCACCTCGTTCGCCCACCTCGACGCCACCACCGTGCTGTCGCGTGACATCGCCGCCAAGGGCATCTACCCTGCGGTGGACCCGCTCGATTCGACCTCGCGCATGCTGCAGCCCGGCATCGTCGGCGAGGAGCACTACCAGGTGGCGCGCGCCGTGCAGCAGACGCTGCAGCGCTACAAGGCCCTGCAGGATATCATCGCCATCCTCGGCATGGACGAGCTCTCGGAGGAGGACAAGCTGACGGTGGCGCGCGCCCGCAAGATCGAGCGGTTCCTGTCGCAGCCGTTCCATGTGGCGGAAGTGTTCACGGGCGCGCCCGGCGAGCTCGTGAGCTTGGCCGACACCATCAAAGGGTTCAAGACGTTGTGTGCCGGCGACTACGACCATCTGCCGGAACAGGCGTTCTATATGGTCGGCTCCATGGAAGAAGCGGTCGCCAAGGCCGAGCAGTTGGCGGAGGCGGCATAACCAATGAGGGAAGCGTCAATGCCTGCAGACAACCCCGGTGCTGAGTTCGGCAGCTGTTGCGAGAGCCTCAAGGACGCGTTGACGAACGAGGACTTCGAGCCGCTGTTCGCCGTGGACGAGGCGGGCGTGCTCTACATGTCGGTCGGCCTGATCGACGCCGAGGGCGAGGACGACGCCAACATGGTCGATCACCCCGTCTACTTCTGCCCGTTCTGCGGCACCAGGCTGCAGACCGAGGAGGAGGTGGAGGCCAAGCTGGACGCAAAGGCCGCGTGAGGATGAGGGGTCAGACCCTGCGGGTCTGCCCCCCCATGGCTCAACGCCATTGGTATCGAGTTGCAAGGGAAGGTTGCGAATGGCGGGTACGTTCACGTTCGAGCTGGTCACCCCCGAGCGCATGCTGCTGTCGGAGGACGCCGCGCAGGTGGTCGTGCCGGGCATGGAGGGCGAGTTCACCGTGCTCGTCGGCCACACGCCCGTCGTCTCCGCGCTGCGCCCGGGTGTGGTCGACGCCACGCTGAGCGACTCCCGCAACGTGCGCGTGTTCGTCAAGGGCGGCTTCGCCGAGGTAGATGCCGAGCGCCTGATCGTGCTGGCCGAGCGTGCCCTCGACCTCGAGACCACGGACGCTGCCGGCATTGCGGCGGAACTCGAGGCCGCCCAGGCCGAGCTCACCGCCGCCACCACCGACACCGCCCGCCTCGCCGCCTACGCCGCCGTCGAGCGCCTGCGCGCCCTGCAGCGCTGATGCTGGTGTAGGGCGGATCAGCGGAGCGAAGCGGAGCGTAATCCGCCATGTATGTCGAACGGCGGATTACGCGCTTCGCTCCGGGCGGCCTCTGACCCTACGCCGCAACGGCCCCCTCGTTTCCCGCGATCTTGAGGGCGAAGGCGAAGTCGAGGGCGATCTCGCGCAGCGCCTCGAAGCGGCCGGAAGCGCCGCCGTGGCCGGCCTCCATGTTGGTCCGGAGCAGGATCAGGTTGCCGCTCGTGTTGCGCGCCCTGAGACGCGCGATCCACTTCGCCGGCTCCCAGTAGGTCACGCGCGGATCGGTGAGCCCGCCGTAGGCGAAGATGTGCGGGTAGGCCTTGGCGGCCACGTTGTCGTAGGGCGAGTAGGAGCGGATGATGTCGAAGTCCTCCTTGGACTCGATGGGGTTGCCCCACTCCGGCCACTCCGGCGGCGTCAGCGGCAGGCTGGCATCGAGCATGGTGTTGAGCACGTCCACGAACGGCACGTCGGCGATGACGCCGAGGAACAGGTCGGGCGCCATGTTGGCGACCACGCCCATCAGCATGCCGCCGGCCGATCCGCCGTTGGCGACGATGCGGCCGCGTCGCGTGTAGCGCTGCTGTGCGAGATACGCGCCGGCGGCGATGAAGTCCGTGAAGGTGTTCACCTTCTTCCTGTGCTTGCCTTCAGTGTACCAGCGGTAGCCCTTGTCCTTGCCGCCGCGGACGTGGGCGATGGCCATGACGAAGCCGCGATCGACCAGCGACAGCCAGTTGGTGGAGAACGACGCCGGGATGGTGATGCCGTAGGCGCCGTAGCCGTAGAGCAGGAGCGGCGCCGAGCCGTCGAGCGGAGTGGTCTTCCGGTACAGCACGGAGACGGGCACCGTCTCCCCGTCGGGCGCCGGCGCGAACAGCCGCCGCGTGACGTAGTCGGCCGGGTCGTGGCCGCTCGGCACCTCCTGGGTCTTGCGCAGCGCGCGCGTGCGGTTCTCCATGTCGTAGTCGTAGACCTGCACGGGCGTGGTCATCGACGAGTAGACGAAGCGCAGCGTGGTGGTGTCGAACTCGTAGCCCGACGACACGCTGAGCGCATAGGCCTCCTCCTCGAAGGCGATGGCGTGCTCCGCGCCGCTCTCCATCTCGCGCACGACGATGCGCGGCAGCCCGTCCTCGCGCTCCAGGCGCACGAGGTGGCCGGCGAACGCCACGATGTCCAGGATCAGCCGGCCCGGCTTGTGCGCGACGATCTCCCGCCAGTTGGCGGGGCCGGGGGCGTCGAGCGGTGCCTCGCAGATCCGGAAGTCCTCGGCGCCGGCGGAGTTGGTGAGCACGATCAGCCGGTCGCCGCGGTGATCGACCGAGTATTCGTGGCCGAACCGGCGTTCCGCCACCACGCGCGGCGCGCCCTCGGGCCGGTCGGAGTCGATCAGGAAGATCTCGCTCGTCTGATGGTCGTGGGCGTCGATGAGGACGAAGCGGCCGGACTGGGTTTCGTCGACGCCGACGTAAAAGCCGCTGTCGGGCTCCGCGTAGACCAGCACGTCCGCGTCCGCTGCTGTGCCGGCCCGGTGCCGGTAGACGGACAGCGGGCGCTGGTGCTCGTCGAGGCGCACGTAGAACAGCGTCGCGCTGTCGCTCGCCCAAACCAGCGAGCCGCGCGTGTCGGGGATGACCTCGGGCAGGTCGCGGCCGGTGGCCAGATCGCGGATGCGTACGGCGTAGAACTCGGAGCCCTTGTCGTCCACGGCGTAGGCCAGCAGCCGGTGGTCGGGGCTGTGGGCCGCGGCGCCGAGCTGCCAGTAGGACTTGCCTTCCGCCTCCTTGTTGCCGTCGAGCAGAACCGCCTCGGGGCCTCCGCCGCGCGGGCGCCGGCAGAGCCGCACGTACTGACCGCCCGTGACGTAGCTCGTGAAGTACTCGTAGCCGCCGTCGGGCGCGGGGACCGTGGCGTCGTCCTCCTTGATGCGCGCCTTCATCTCGGCGAACAGTTCCTCCTGCAGCGCCTTGGTGTCCTCCAGGGCGGCCGCGGCGTAGGCGTTCTCGGCCTCCAGGTAGGCGCGGATCCTGGGATCGAGCGCGCCGGGGTCGCGCATCACCTCCTGCCAGTCGTCGGCCCGCAGCCACGCATACTCGTCCACCAGTTCCACGCCGTGCTGGACCGTGAACGCGGGCCGCTTCTCGGCCACGGGGGGCGCCGGGCGGGCGATGGGGCGGTTGAGACCGTGCATGGCAACGATTTCCTCACTGACAAGATCCGGGCTTGGGCTCCGGTCGCGCGTGCAACCGAAGCCTGGGCGTTCAAGCGCCGCGAAATTCGCCGTGTTGAGGTCAGCCGTCCTCGGGCCTGAACTTCAGCGCCACGCCGTTGATGCAGCAGCGCAGGCCGGTGGTTTCACGCGGCCCGTCGGGAAGCACATGGCCGAGGCGGCCGCCGCGATGGGCGCCGCGCCCTTCCGGGCGGCGCATGAAGAGGAAGCGGCCGTCGCGCTCGCTGAGGGCCGGCGCGCACACCGGCGGGTCGAAGCTCGGCGTCAGCTCCGCGCGCCAGGCGGCGGCGCTCTTGACGAGCTTGCCGGTGCGCTGGTCTGGTTGGTTGTTGGACATGAGGCTCCGGATGCGAGGAGCTGGAGGTCTTGGGGGAGGAGCGCCTGGGTAGGCGCGCCCGGCGGCCCTATTATGGCCGCTGTGGCGTCCACGTGCGAGTTCAAGTCTTCGTGTCGGCGTGGGTCAGATTGCCCGCCCTGCGCCACCGTTGCCGCACTATGCGGGAATGTAATCCTTTCAACAGTTTAGGCACTGGAGACGATGTTCTTCTGCACTCCGATGGAGGAGGCAAGTAGTCTTTCGTTCAAGCATGCGTTTTCTTGTGCTCGTTCGTGGAAGACACTGGAAAATATTGAGAAGTACTCTTGTATCCTCCCTGTCAATAGTATAAAACATGGATTGCCCAGGGGCGGATCTGCCATGCGCAAGAAATGGCTTGGCCTGTCGGCGCGTCCGGCCAGCAGTTCGGGAGGATGGCGGAGATCGACCAGATGGATGAGATCGCCAAGTCAAGCCTCGTCGCGCTTACCGCCAATATCGTCTCGGCCTATGTCAGCAACAATAGCGTGGGCCGCGAGGATATTCCTGCCATGATCGCAGATATCCATGAAGCGCTCAGCAAAGCCTCGCAGAGAAACAGCACTGCAGAGCGAGAAGATCTGAAGCCAGCAGTCTCACCGAAGAAATCCGTCCATGATGACTACCTGATCTGCTTGGAGGACGGAAAGAAATTCAAGTCTCTTAAGCGACATTTGCGCACGCATTACAATTTGTCTCCAGATGAATACAGGGAGAAGTGGGGCTTGCCCCATGATTATCCCATGGTGGCCCCCAACTATGCTGCCGCCCGCAGCCACTTGGCCAAGCAGATGGGCCTGGGCACGCGCAAGGAGAAGTGAGGTCCGGCCGGCGCCCGCTCAGCGCCAGATGTAGCCGGCCGCGATCAACGCCAGTCCCAGCAGGATCGCTGCAAGCGCCGTCGCCTGGGCTACCTGCGACGCCGCATGCCCGATGGCCGTCCGCGCGGTCTCGCCGGCCTTGCCGGTCCACGTGGACCGCGCGCCGATCTCCCTCAGCTTGGCTTCGATGGCCGTGGGGTTCGCGTCTGTGCGCTTGCCGCGCAGGAGGGTCCAGGCCGACTCGATGGCGGCTTCCTTGAGGTCATAGCGGGCTGCCCATCGGCGCAGGAGAATGCCGAGCAGCACCAGGCCGGCGGCCGCAATCATCAGCCAGTGGCTTGCCCCGAGCATCCCGTCGCCCCCGGAAGCTTGACCGGTCTTCCTCAGCATCGGCAGCAATGGGGCGCCAGCGAGGCGCCAGCGGCGCGGCCGTGCTATCAGGGCCCATGCCCACGCAGACGATTCGCATCATCGGCATCGACCCGGGCCTCCGCCGCACCGGGTGGGGCATCGTCGAATCCGACGGCGTGCGGCTGGCCTATGTGGCGAGCGGCCTCGTGACCTCGGACGGCGAGGGCGCGCTCGCCTACCGCCTGCGCGAACTGTACGAGGGCCTGTGCGGCGTGATCTCGCGCCACCGGCCCCAGGAAGCGGCGGTGGAGGAGACGTTCGTCAACAAGGACGCGCGCTCCACCCTCAAGCTGGGCCAGGCTCGGGGTATGGCGCTGCTGGCGCCGGCCTGCAGCGGCCTCCAGGTTGCCGAATACCCCCCCAACGTCATCAAGAAGACCGTGACCGGGACGGGCCACGGCGAGAAGCGCCAGATCGCCGCGATGATCGGCTTCCTGCTGCCCAAGGCGCGGTTCGACAGCGCCGACGAGGCCGATGCCCTGGCCATCGCCATCTGCCACGCCAGCCACAGGAGCACCGCGCAGGCGATCGCGCGGCGGATGGTCGGGGGGATATGATCGTGACTGCGGGATGGCGAATGGATGCCCTGCCATTCGCGATTGGCCATTCGCCATTCGCCCAGACCCGCAAGCGAGTGCGGAGGGCGGGATGATCGGCAAGCTCAGGGGCACCGTTGACGCCGTCGGCGAGGCGCACGCCATCGTCGACGTGGGCGGCGTGGGCTATGAGGTGCAGGCCTCGGCGCGCACGCTCCGGGCCCTGCAGTCGGGCCAGGAGGTGAGCCTCGCCATCGAGACGCACGTGCGCGAGGACGCCATTCGCCTCTACGGCTTCACCAGCGAGGTGGAGCGGGCCTGGTTCCGGACCCTGCAGACCATCCAGGGGGTGGGCGCCAAGGTGGCGCTGGGCGTGCTCGGCACGCTCGCCCCGCAGGACCTCGCCAATGCCGTGGCCCTGCAGAACTGGGCCGCGGTGGAGCAGGCTCCGGGCGTCGGCAAGAAGCTGGCGCAGCGCATCGTTGCCGAGCTCAAGGACAAGGCGCCGGCGCTGTCGGCAGCCGGGTTCAGCGTGCCGGTCGCGACCAGGGCCGGCGCCGCGCAACTGCCGGCCAAGGGCGATGCGGCGGCGGAGGCCATTTCGGCGCTCACCAATCTCGGCTATCAACCAGGTCTGGCCAGCCAGGCCATCGCCGCCGCCATGACGGAGCTGGGCCAGGCGGCCGACACGCCGACGCTCATACGCCGCGGCCTCAAGGAGCTTGCCAGATAGGCACGAGCGCCTGCCGCGGCCCGATCCTACGGAGGCCTTCAGGTCGCTGATGCAGGTCTACCTCCCGATCGCCGAGTTGTCGCTCAACGTGGTGCTGCTGCTGC
>DATBKR010000446.1:0-20965 GCA_036555805.1 Hyphomicrobiaceae bacterium
GCCGCTGGCCGACATCACGTCGCGCATCACGCCGCGGCCGACATCGACCAGCTTGCGATTGCGCAGGAAGGCGCAGCCGATCTTGAAGGCCTTGACCCCGATGAAATAGCCGCCGCGCGCCTCGTCGCACTGCACGAAGCCGGCGGCCTTCAGCGTGGCCAGGATGCGGTGGGCGGTCGATGGTGCGATGCCGGCGCGCTGGCCGATGCCGGTGAGCGACAGCCCGTCGGCGCGGGCGATGATCTCCAGTAGCGCCAGCGCCCGGTCCAGCGCCTGCACCGAGCCCGGCTGCTGGCGCGCGAAGTCCTCCTCGCCCGCAGGTGTTCGCGTCAACCTTGGCCGCCCCGCCATTGCCCATCCTTCGGCTTGTTGAGAAGCATCCCCCCAGACGCGGGGACCCATACGGGGCCAATGATCCTGCATCGGCCTGCGGCTGTCTCGGGACACTCTCTTCACACTCGCAGAGGTCGTGCCGAGACCGGCGCGGCATCTGGTAGCACAAAATGAAAATCGTTTCCATTGCGCGCTGCGGTCGGTCTGGTATACAGAATGCCATATACCTGCATGCACACACATTGCGAGGGCGCGAGATGTCGGTGGCGGCACGGAGGATCCCTGAAGGGCTTGGCACCTTCTTCTTCGGGCTGGCCGCCGAGGTACGAGCCAAACAGGCGGCGACGGAGCTGTGCGCCCGCTTCCCGACGTACCCCTGAAGGTCCGCCGCGCACGCCAGCGGCGCGCGCGTCGGATGAATCCGCAACGCCTCTTGCCGCCGAGCGGCCCATCGTCACGGAAGGAGCAGCAATGTCCGGGTTCCATGGCCTCTTCATCCCAGGCCCCACCAACATGCCGTTCGCGGTGCGCCGGGCCATGGACGTGCCGCTGGAGGATCAGCGCGCGCCAGATTTCCCGGCCTTCACTCTGCCCCTGTTCCGCGACCTGAAAAAGGTATTCCGCACCGAGAAGGGCCAGGTATTCGTGTTCCCCTCCTCGGGCACGGGCGGCTGGGAGGCGGCGATGACCAACACGCTCTCCCCCGGCGACAAGGTGCTGATCGCCGTGCTCGGTCAGTTCTCGCAGCTGTGGGCCGACCTCGCCCGCCGGCACGGCTTCAATGTCGACGTCATCGAGGTTGAATGGGGCGAGGGCGTGCCGCTCGACATCGTCGAGGCGCGGCTGAAGGCCGACAAGCAGCACCGGATCAAGGCCGTGCTGGTCTGCCACAACGAGACGGCCACCGGCGTCACCAGCGACGTGGCCGGGGTGCGCCGCGCGCTCGATGCCGCCGGGCATCCGGCGCTCCTGATGGTGGACGGCGTCAGCTCCATCGCCAGCATCGACTTCCGCATGGACGAGTGGGGCGTAGACCTCGCCGTGTCCGGCTCGCAGAAGGGCTTCATGCTGCCGACCGGTCTCGCCATCGTCGCCGCGAGCCAGAACGCGCTCGCCGCGCACAAGACCGCCAAGTGCGCGCGCTGCTTCTTCGACTTTGCGGACATGATCCGCGCCAACAGGGACGGCTTCTTCCCCTACACGCCGGCCACCACCCTGCTGCGCGGCCTGCGCGCCTCGCTCGATATGCTGCTGGCGGAGGGCCTCGACAATGTCTGCGCGCGCCACCGGCGGCTGGCGGAAGGCGCCCGCCTCGGCGTGGCGGCGTGGGGGCTCGAGCTGTGCGCCAAGGAGCCCAGGTGGCACTCCGACACGGTGACGGCGGTGTGCGTACCGGCCGGCTTCAGCAGCGACGACGTGGTGAAGACTGCCTACTACCGCTACCGCATGTCGCTCGGCCTCGGCCTCTCCAGGGTGGCCGGCAAGGTGTTCCGTATCGGGCACGTCGGCAACGTCAACGAGATCATGATGCTGCAGGCGCTGGCGGGCTGCGAAATGACGCTGCGCGACGTCGGCGTGTCTGTGGCGGCGGGATCGGGCGTGGCGGCGGCCGAGGAGCATTTCCGCGCCACGGCACCCAAGCTCGAGCTGGGCCTGGAGCGCAAGGTCGCTCA
Source organism: Hyphomicrobiaceae bacterium (assembly GCA_036555805.1). Taxonomy (GTDB): domain Bacteria; phylum Pseudomonadota; class Alphaproteobacteria; order Rhizobiales; family Hyphomicrobiaceae; genus AWTP1-13. The sequence goes on from DATBKR010000446.1 coordinate 2,007, forward strand.
GGTCGCTTGAGTCGGGTTGCTTGAGAAAGCGCAGCTCGCTGCGAGGTGAGAGCGGAGGAGCCGCATGCGGATCTGCATCTATGGTGCAGGCGCCATCGGAGGCTATCTGGCGGCGGGGATGAGCGAGGTCGAGGGCGTCGAGCTTTCGGTGGTGGCGCGCGGGGCGCATCTGGCGGCGATCCGCCGGAGCGGCCTCAAGCTCGTCATCGACGGCCGGACGCGCGTGTGCCGGCCCGCCGCGACGGACGACCCGCGCGATCTCGGCCCGCAGGACTATGTGATCGTCTGCCTCAAGGCGCACCAGGCTTGGGAGGCAGCCGAACGCATCGCGCCGCTGTTGGGCCCTGGGACGGCCGTCGTCACCGGGCAGAACGGCGTGCCTTGGTGGTACACGTATGGGCTCTCTGGCGGCTTCGCCGGCGCGCGCCTGCGCAGCGTCGATGCGGACGACCGCCAGTGGAACGCGCTGGGGCCGGAGCGGGCGATCGGCTGCGTGGTCTATCCCGCCACCGAGATCGTCGAGCCCGGCGTGGTGCGACACCTCTACGGCGACAAGTTCGCGCTGGGCGAGCCCGCGGGGAGCATCTCCGGGCGCTGCGTGCGCCTCGCCGACGTGCTGGAGCAGGCCGGTTTCTCGGCGCCCGTGCTGCAGGACATCCGCAGCGAGATCTGGCTGAAGCTGTGGGGCAATCTCTGCTTCAACCCCATCAGCGCGCTCACCCGCGCCACGCTCGACATCGTGGCAACGGAGCCCGCCCTGCGTGCGCTCTCCGTCAGGATGATGACCGAGGCGGAGGAGATCGCCGGACGCTTCGGCGTCACCTTCCGCGTCGGCATCGAGCGTCGCGTGAACGGCGCCGCCCGCGTCGGCGCCCACCGCACTTCCATGCTGCAGGACCTGGAGGCCGGCCGGCCCCTGGAGATCGATGCGCTCCTCGCCTCGGTGCAGGAGATGGGCCGGCTGGTCGGGGTGGAGACACCCTACATCGACACTGTGCTTGGCCTGGTGCAGCAGCTCGGCCGCTCGCTGAACGTCTACCGGCCGATGCGGGCCGCGCCGGCCCGGACCGCCGAGCCGTCGGGAGCGGCCGGCGCCGTGCGCGCATAGGTCGAGGCGTCTCGCATGCAGCAGCGAAGCGACAGTGCCCCAGGTGGCCCAGTCCGCATCGTCTTTCTCGACCGCGGCACCATCGGTCCGTCGGTCGATCTGACGAAGCCCGCGTTCTGCCACGAATGGGTCGAGCACGACGCGACGCCGCCCGGCGAGGTGGTCGAACGCCTCGCTGGCGCGCACATCGCCATCACCAACAAGGTGCCGATGCGCGCTCGGCATCTCAAGGTGCTGCCGCAGCTCAGGATGATCGCCGTGGCCGCCACCGGCTGCGACGTGATCGACGTGGCGGCCTGCCGCAAGCGCGGCATCGTCGTCGCCAACGTGCGCGGCTATGCCGTGAACACGGTCCCGGAGCACACCTTCGCGCTGATCCTGGCGCTGCGCCGCGGCCTCGTCGGCTACCGGCAGGACGTGATCGCCGACAAGTGGCAGGAGGCCGGGCAGTTCTGCTTCTTCACGCACCCCATCCGGGATCTCGCGGGCTCCACGCTGGGCATCGTCGGCGAGGGTGCCATCGGCCAGTCGGTGGCCCGCCTCGGCCAGGCCTTCGGCATGCGCACCCTGTTCGCGGCCCACAAGGGAGTGAGCGGCCTCGGGCCCCTCTACACGCCGTTCGAGGAGGTGCTGGAGACCAGCGACGTCATCACGCTGCACTGCCCGCTGCTGCCCTCGACGCTCGGCATGATCGCCATGCCCGAGTTCCGCAAGATGAGGAAGCGCCCGCTGCTCATCAACACCGCCCGCGGCGGCCTGGTCGTGGAGGAGGATCTGGTCACCGCGGTGGAGGAGGGGCTGATCGTCGGTGCCGGCTTCGACTGTCTCACCGCCGAGCCGCCCCCGCGCGATCATCCGTTCCGCCGCATCATGGGCCGCCCCAACGTCATCATCACGCCCCACATCGGCTGGGCGAGCCAGGAGGCCATGCAGGCCTGCTGGCGCCAGGTGATCGGCAACATCGAGAGCTTCGAGGCCGGGCATCCGTCGCATGCCGTGACATAGGTGTGCCGGTCTGCGATCTCGATGGCGCCATCGGCCTCGATGCCGAGGTTCGCCGATGGCGCTCCGCGCCACGCTCAACTTGCCGTCAAACGCTTCGATTCCCTATTCTCACAGCGAGCGCAGGGCAGCCTTGTTCTGATCGGTCTGAATCTGCGATTCGCGTCTGCGCATCGTACACGGTCACGGACCAGAACAACGAGCCTTCTCCACATCAGGCAGCACCCAAGTCTTCTCAAACAGGGCCTTGGTCGGCGCGTAGAGACGGAACATGAGCTCGAACTTGCGCGCCGGATCGGTCGGCACCCAGTTGCCTTCCCTGGCTGCCGGGGCTTTCGGACCGAAATAGACATCGACCGAGCCGTCCGAGTTCGTGTGCATGTCGGGAATCTGCGACGAGCGGCTCGGGCGCGGCATGTTCTTGATCAGCGCGTGCGTCTGTCGGTCGTAGGCGGTGACCGACCAGTACTGCTCGACCGGGACGTTCGGCGGCACGTGCAGGCGATAGGTCTTGGCTCCGTCGAAGGCGTTGCCGTCCTTGTCCCTGATCGAGATCAGGTACATCTGGCCCGCGCCGAGGCGCTTGATGCCGACATAGGCGTAGCTGTAGCCAAGCCCGCGATTGTCGACCGGATAGGCCTCGGGCTCGGTGAACCCGTTCTGCTGAGCCTTGATCACGTCGAGGGTCGCCGGGTACGTCCAGCGGCTTCGTTGCGAGAAGAAGGGTGGAAGGCCCGCGTCGTACCTGGCCTCCAGCCACGCCTGGGCCTCGCGCGCAGCGGACGTCAGCAGCGCCCTGGTCGCCTCATTTGGGTTGAACGGCACGCCCTTCTCGATGCCGAGCGACTTGAGTTGGTCGATCATCGCGCGGTCGCGCGCGAGCCAGGGCTCGCTCTGTACGATGCGGTCGAGGTTCTCGAAGAAGCTCGCGTCGTAGCGGATGGTGGAATCGAACAGGACGTCCTTCGCGTCGGTGAAAATCGTTGGTGCGGGACTCGCCGCCTGCGCGAGCGGATAGACCTTCATCTGCCTGCCGTAAGCCACGGCCTTCGTGACATCGGCTTCGCTGTGGCTGGCGAGATTGACACGAATCAACGCGTAACCCTTGAAGGTGTCAGACCGCAGCGGCGTGTAGCCGTCTGGCACTGCGCCCGCATACCCCGGAGGGAGGACAAGATACTTGCCGCCGGCGCCCTTGTCGGCGCCGAGCAGTCCCGCATCCTCGAGCGGCATCTGCCACACGTTGACGATGTTGCCGTTGAACGAACCCGCCGGTGACGCCGGCGGCAGGTCGAGCACGATCGGCCCATCCTTCGTGTCGAAGAACGCCATGAAATAGAGGGTATCCGGGTTCGGAGTCAGCGTCTGATTGCGCCAATCCAGCGGACGGCCCCAATAGCGGACCTGGTTCACCTTTCCTTCGGTCTTGGTAAGCATTTCCTGAAGCATCAGGTCGTAGTTGACGACCGGCATGCCCCAGATGATCGCCTCGACAGCGCGGCCCTCGATGATCCGGCTCGACAATGACGGACTGGTGGCCGAACCCTTGTCGGCCGCTTCAGCGGCCCCGGCAAACCCGATGGCGAGCGCCAAAACGGAAGAAGCGCATGCACCGACGGCTGCCCAGAGGCGCCGAGTGCGAACTGCCACAATCATCGCCGGCACCTCTCCTTGCGCCTGCTTGAGAGGGCGACTGTCGATGGAACTACCTGAGCGAGAAATCAGGGCAAACCCGCATCGTGTCGGCGAATAACCCGAACGTGCTTTGTTCGTCGCAAAAATCGACTGACTTGCCTGCACTGCCGAGATGGCCATTTCCTCCGTGTCGATCGCCTGACGGGTCGCGGGTTGCGCCCTTCCTCGAGACCTTCAGGGAACGCCCGCCTCGGCAACGCGCAGCGACGTTCAGCGTCGACCAGAAGATGGAAAAGCTGGAAAAACTGATCGGTACGCAGCCCGGCGCTGGCAGCCGTGCGCTGCAGTGACCGCCAGAGCTGCGGCTGCTCGGTAATGTGGTGCCGAAAACCAGCAGATCCACGCTATCTCCGCGAACTCTCACGGCACGGCCCCTATCGGCGCTTGGCGCGCAACCCGATTGTGATGTCTCCGCCGGGTTCAAGCACCGCGTAGCGGACCTTGCTCAGGGAGCTGCAGCCTTCCCGGCGCAGGGCTTCCAAAAGCTCTGAGTGCGTGATCTGCTCCTCGGCCAGCACATCGTTGAAGACATGTCCATGGCGAACGAGGATGCGCGGAGTACCTTCCAGCAGACGCTCGGCACGTTTGTTGCGCCAACTTATATGACTAACAACCTGGTTCAGGCCGAACAATGTCGCGGCGGCGATCAGTCCTCCCGTTACGGACTTATCGTCGCCGATGAGCGCGTTCTGTACACACTCGCTCAGGACAAGCAGCACGACCAAGTCGAACGGCGCAAGCTCTCCCACGTGCCGCTTGCCCACGACGCGCAGCAGAAGGAAGACGCCAGCGTAGACGAGCACAACACGAAATATGAGCTCCGGGATGGCGACTGAAGGCTGGAACATATAGTCCTCCTTAGCAACGCTGGCTACGGGATCCGACCATATCCTTCACACGGACAGCCGACCTCTCCCCTTATCAACACATCAATAGGTTACAGACTAGCGCACCGCGGTTCGGCCGAGCGAAGTCGGCGCGCGATAGGCATACGGGTAAAGGCGCCCGGAGCCGGTGCAACGGCGATCGTCGGAACGAGAGAGTGTTTGCGGCGTTCCTTCGGTAGGAACAGCGCACAACGATGATCGAGGGTCGCATGCCGATTTTCGAGCCCTTCGGTGAGGTGGAGTTCTGGTCCGACGAGTACCGCGGGAGACCGATTGCCATCCTCAATCGCCATGGCCGCCTGCATGTCTATCTTGACCACGTCCTGCAGCAGGACATGGTCTTCGACAGTGGACAGAATGCGCTTGCCTGGCTCATTCAGCGCATCGAACAGGGCGTGCCGGCACGGGTCAATTGAACTGCAGGTGCAGGGCGTCGGGCTACCCGCTGATGGCTGCTCGAACTGCTCGCCGCAAAGCCACGCGTTTCGGACGCCGCTCATCGGTCGGCGGCGCGCGTCCTGTTGCGATTCACCCCTGGCTCATAGCCAGCGCCAGCGCCTCGGCGCCCCTTCCACCCCTCCACGAAGAGAGAGGCAGCGGGCTTCCAGGGATTTGTCGAAGGCGCGTGTGCTCGATAGTGAACATCTGCCTCGGCTCCCGCCATTCCATATGCGTTTGGTGGGATAGAGTGCTCGGTTGCCCCAGAAGGAGATGAAGCCGTCGTTGTAGAGCTCACGGGGCCAGCATCGATCGTGCGAGCAACTCGGCGATATGCAGGGTCGTCCGGCCGGTTCCCTGCTCGATCTGCTCGCGGCAGCTGAAGCCGTTGGCCAGCAAAATGGTCGTCGGATGGGATTCGCGGATCCTGGGCAGCAGGCTGCGCTCTGCCGCTGCTTGCGAAACGGGATACTTGTCCCGCTCGAAGCCAAAGGAACCCGCCATTCCGCAGCATCCGGACTTGAGCACCTCGTGCCGCAGGCCGACGCGCTGCAGCAGGCGGTTCTCCGAGAGTGGATCGAGGACAGCATGATGGTGGCAATGGATTTGTACCAGTGCCGACCCTGCGACCTGGGGTAACGGCTTTGCATGCAAATTCTCCGCGAGGAAGCCGCTGAAGAAATGCGTCTGCCGGGCCAGCTGGTGGGCGCGCTCGTCTCCGGGAAAGAGGTACATCAGTTCGTCGCGGAATGCGCTCGTACAGGCGGGCTCCAGTCCGATGACGGGCGTGCCGCGCTCGATCTCGACTTCCAGTGTCTGCAGCGTTCGCTCCCAGAGCTTGCGTGCCCTGTCGAGCATGCCCCAGTCGTAGAGAGGCCTCCCGCAGCACAATTGACGCTGTGGAATGCCGACCTCGTATCCGAGCGCTTCGAGAACCCGCGTGGCAGCGACTGCGGTCTCGGGCCGGAAATAGGTGTTGAATGTATCCGGCCACAGCAGCACGCGTGGCCCGCCAGTCCTTGCTCCCGATCGGCGGTGGAACCAGCGATGGAATGGCTCGGCGGCATAGCGCGGCATCCGACGCTGCGGCGCGATGCCGCCGATCCATTTGGCAATCGAGGCGAGACCAGGCGTTTGCAGCACGGCGTTGGCAAGGGCCGGGGCCGCGCCGGCCGCACGCGACCACTCGTGAATGAGACCCATGGAATAGGCTGCTCGAGGACGCAGCCTGCCCTGGTAGTGGTGCGCCCGGAACTCCGCCTTGTACTTGGCCATGTCGACGTTGACAGGACAGTCGCTCTTGCACCCCTTGCACGAGAAGCAGAGACTGAGGGCCGCCTCGACGGCATCGCTGCGCCAGCGGTCGGAAATCGGCCCGCCGTGTATCATCTCGAACAGCAGCCGAGCGCGGCCGCGCGTCGAATGCATCTCCTCGTTGGTTGCCATGTAACTCGGGCACATCACGCTTTTGTCGCTGTCCCGGCGGCGACATGCGCCGACGCCCACGCACCGGGTCATCGCCTTGGTGAAGCTGCCGCCGTCCTCGGGATAGGCGAAATAGGTTTTGGGTTCGGCCGGCTGATAACTCGGGCCGACGCGCAGATTGGAGGTGATCGGAAACGGATCGACGATCTTGCCCGGGTTCATGCGGCCCGCCGGGTCCCAGATCGCCTTGAACTCGCGGAAAGCCGCGATCAGCTCGGGGCCGTACATCTTTTCGAGCAGTGCGCCGCGTGCCTGTCCATCGCCGTGCTCGCCGGAGATCGAGCCGCCATAGTGCACGACGAGCTCCGTTGCCTGCTCGAGGAAGCGCTGCCAGTTGCGCAAGCCGCTCTCGGTGCGCAGGTCGAATGGCACGCGGCAATGCACAAGGCCGTCGCCAAAATGGCCATAAATGGAAGCGTCGTAGCCGTGCTTGTGGAACAGCGCCTTCAGCTCCCGCAGATATGCACCCAGGGCCTCGCGGGGCACCGCGCTGTCTTCCCAGCCCGGATGTGTGTCGCGCCAACCGGGTACATGGGCGGTAGCGGCCAAGCCCGCTTCGCGCAACTCCCAGATTTTCGACTGCTGCGACCGCTCCCGCAGCAGCCTCGTCGAACAATCCTTGCCCCTGAAATGCTCGATCGCCTTGTTGCCGGCATCGGCGGCCTCATCGAGGGTTCCGCCGCCGAATTCGGCAATCAGCCACCCCTGACCATCCGGCAGCATCTTCACGTCGTCGGGATGCAGCTGCTTCTTCAGCACGAAATCGACGAGCATTTCATCCATGCCCTCGAGGCCCGCCGGATGGAACCGCAGCGCCTCCGGTACGGCATCCGCGGCTGCGTAGACGTCCCTGAAACCGATGAGCGCCAGGACGCGGTGGGCGGGGCTGGAGACCAGCTTGAGCTTGGCGCTGAGCACGGTGACGCACGTGCCCTCGGTGCCGACAAGAGCGCGCGCCACGTTGAAACCGTTCTCGGGGAACAGCTCATCGAGGTTCTCGTAGCCTGACACCCGGCGTGGAATGCGCGGATACCTCTTCAGGATGAGATCGCGGTGGCGGCGCCGGAAGTCATCGAGCTGCGTGAAAATCTCGGCGCGCCGGCCGCCATGCGCAATGTGCTGTCGCAGCTCGTGGTCCGAGGTGGGGCCCACCACGATGTGCAGGCCGTCGTAGGTGAGGATCTCGAGGGCCTCGACATTGTCGGAGGTGCGGCCGGCCTGGACCGAATGCACGCCGCACGAGTTGTTACCGATCATGCCGCCCAGTGTGTTGTGGTCGTGCGTCGCCGGATCGGGTCCGAAGGTCAGGTGATGCTTCTCGGCGGCCGATCTCAAGTTGTCGAGAATGCACCCAGGCTCGACCTCGGCCGTTCGGGCGCCCGTATCGATGGAGCGAAGGCGGTTGAGGTATTTCGAGAAGTCGATCAGGACGGCAACATTGCAGCCCTGCCCGGCCAAGCTCGTGCCGCCGCCGCGCGAGACGATGGGCGCATCGAACTCGCGGCACAGCCCGACGGTCCTGACGACGTCCTCGCTGCTCCGGGGCACCACGACGCCGATCGGCACCTGTCGGTAGTTCGAAGCGTCGGTGGCATAGAGCGCACGGCTGCCGGCGTCGAAGCGGACCTCCCCGTCGATGACGGCGGCGAGCGCGCGAGCCAGTCTGCCATGGTGGGACTCTGGATCGCCGGGAAGGTTTGCCCGTATGCGCCCGTCGGGACCCGCCAGGGTCGTACGCCGAGTCCTGTTGGCATTCCTGTGGTCGACGTGAACGACGTGACTCATGATCCGCTCGCCAGTGCGGGGGCAGACCTCAGGCAGCCAGGCGCATCGCCTCACTCTCCTTGAAGGTAAGGCCGTGTCCAGGCTGGTTGAGGTCGGGTTCGATAAAACCCCCTCGGGGGACCGGGGCTCCCTCGAATACCATCCGCTCTATCCGGGCGTGATCGTGGAACCATTCGACGTTGCGCACGCGCGGCGCGGCGCAGCAGACCGGCAAGTGGAGAGCAGGAGCGGTATGCGCAGACAGCGGCAGGCTCCAGGCATCGGCGAGTGTAGCAGCCTTCAGGAATCCTGTGTAGCCGCCACAGCGGGTCGCATCGGCCTGCAGAACATCCACGGCCCCGGCTTCAAGCATGCGGCGAAAATAGAACGGCTCGTAGCCATACTCGCCCGCGGCCACCTCCATGCCGGGCGGCCCGTGATCCCTGATCAGTCGCAGCCCATCGAGGTCGTCGCTGGAGACGGGTTCTTCGAACCAGCGCACCCCGACGTCGGCGAACGCATGGGCGAACTGCAGGGCCTGCTTGGGCGTGTAGGCGCCGTTGGCGTCGACGTATAGTTCCGCTCCGCCGATCGCGGCGCGCGCAGCGCGTACGCGGGCGAGGTCGTCTTCGGGCGAAGAGCCCACCTTCATTTTGACCCATGCGCAGCCGTCCTGCTCGACCCAGCGCGCCAACTGCGCCTGCAAACGGTCCACGTGATAGGAGGTGAAGCCCCCGCTGCCGTAGATCGCGACCCTATCCCGGGCCTGGCCGAGCAGACGTGCGAGAGGAATGTCCAAGAGCCGCGCCTGCAGATCCCAGAGCGCGATGTCGACGGCCGAGATGGCGCAGGCGCACGCGCCGCGCCAGCCGAGATTGCGCACCGCCCCCACCATTCCCGACCACAGCTTCGGGACTGCGAACGCATCCTCGCCCAGCACGACCCCTTTCAGCACGTCCTCGACTACGGCCGCCGTGGCGCGGCCCGCGTACGTGCAGCCGAGCCCCGACTTGCCGCCCGCCACGATCTCGACCACGACCAGCGCGGTTGCATTCCAGGAGATCGTGCCGTCCGCCTCGACCGCATCCGTTGGAATCCTGAAGGCGCGCGTTTGGATGTGCTCTATATTTGCGTCGTTTCGCATGCCCAGCTCTCGAGGCGGCTCACCTGAACGACCGGTCTTCCATTGGTCTTCGCTCAGACGATCTCGCGCACGACGTCCGAGGCGATGGTGAGCGCGATCTTTCCGCGCGCGGGCGTCCCGCGCGCCAGCGACTCGGCGAGGTGCGTCATCTGCTTCAGGGTGGCCTTGGGCGGCATCGGCGGCTCGTGCGGATCGACGACGGCCTCGACCAGAGCGGGCCCTGGCGTGCTCAGCGTCTCGCGCAGCACGTCGGCGCATTTGCCCGGATCATCGACGGTGAAGGCCGCGACGCCAAAGCCGCGCGCAACAGCGGCGAAGTCAACGGGTTGCAAGTTGCAGACGTATTCCGGATTGCCCAAGAACACCATCTGCTCCCACTTGATCTGGCCCAGGGAGTCGTTCTTGATGACGACGATCTTCACGTCGAGCCCGTACTTCACGCAGGTCGCCAGCTCGCCCATGAGCATGGTCAGCCCGCCGTCGCCGACAAACGCCACGACCTGGCGTCCCGGATAGGCGACTGCGGCGGCTACGGCGTAGGGAAGACCGCAGGCCATCGTGGCGAGGTTGCCGGAGCACGAGAACTGCATGTTGCCGCGCATAATGAGGTGGCGCGCGATCCAGGTGGTGATGGTGCCCGAGTCCGTGGTGACGATGGCGTCGTCTGCAAGCAGCTTGTTGAGCTCCCAGGCCACCACCTCGGGCTTCATGGGCGCATCCCGGCGCGTGCCGCGCTCGAGCATCAGCTCGTTCCAAGCCCGATAGCCCACCTGGGCCGCCTCGAGGAACGAACGATCCTCGCGGTAGTTGAGCCGCGGCGTCAGAGCCTGCAGCACCTTTGCGGTGTCCCCTACCAGGCCGGCTTCGACGGGATAGCGCAATCCGATACGCTTGGGATCGATGTCGATCTGCACGGCCCGCGCCTGACCCGGCTTGGGGTAGTATTCGATGTAGGGAAAGCTGCTGCCCGCGATCAGAAGCGTGTCACATCCCTCCAGGGCTTCCTGCGAGGGCCGGGTGCCGAGGAGACCGATGCCGCCGGTCGTGAGCGGATGGTCGTCGGGGACTGCGCCCTTGCCGAGCAGGGGCTTGATGACAGGCGCAGCGAGGCGTTCCGCAGCGGTGAGCAGCTCGTTGCGCGCGTCGAGGGCACCGCGTCCTGCCAGGATTGCGGTCTTCTTGCCGCCGTTGAGAAGGCTTGCCGCGCGCGCGATCTGCGCCTCGCTCGCCATCTGCGCCGAGCGTGCCATCTGCTCGGAGACGTGATCGGGAATGTTGCGCTCCGACCGCGTGGCCGCCTTGACGGGCTGCGACTGGATGTCCACCGGCACCGTAACGTGCGCGACGCCACGATAGGCGAGAGCGGTGCGGCAGGCGAGCTCGACCGTGTTCCGGACGTGGTGCGGCCCCATCACGCGCACGTTGTAGACCGCCACGTCCATGAACAGCTTATCGAGCTCCACGTCCTGCTGCGTGAACGTGTGCAGGAGGTCGTGGAACTGCAATCCCGTGATGGCCAGCACCGGTTGGCCGTCAAGCTTGGCGTCGTAGAGGCCGTTGAGAAGGTGAATGCCGCCTGGGCCCGAGGTCGCGATGCATACGCCAAGCCGCCCGGTCCACTTCGCATAGGCGCAGGCATTGAACGCGGCCGCCTCCTCGTGGCGCACCTGGATGAAGCGCATCTTGCCCTGGCGCGTCCGCAGCGCCTCGATGATGCCGTTGATGCCGTCGCCGGGGAGGCCGAAGATGGTGTCTACGCCCCAATCCAGGAGCGTTTCGACCAAGATGTCCGATGCGGTTTGGGAAGCCATTGCGTGGGGTTCCGCGGTCAGGCGAAAAAAACTTTGCCTCGAATGGCCTAACCGGCCGCGACGCGATGGGTTCCACTGCAGCGTGAGCAAGCCAGGAACTATCGTGCGTGAGAGCCGTTGCGCCTGAAGCGGGCTGCAGCAAGGCGCAAGAGAATGCAGCACAAGCTTCTCCACGAGCGGGATGGTCAGAGGACGTTTGCCGTGGTCCTCGAAGGCGGCGACGAAGCCATGGCGAGCCTGCAGACGTTCGCGGTTTCGCAAAATATTCGTGCGGCTCAGTTGACGGCCGTCGGCGCCTTCGAGAGCGCAGACCTGCTCTATTTCGATTGGGACAGGAAGGACTACCTACGCATCCCGGTGCGCGAGCAGGTCGAGGTCGCCTCGCTGATAGGCGATATCGCCCAGTCTCCGTCCGGAGAGCCAGCGGTGCACATTCACGTTGTGGTCGGCAAACGCGACGGCGGCGCGATGGCCGGCCATCTGGGCGCGGGGCACGTAAGACCCACCCTGGAGGTGATCCTGACGGAAAGCCCGGCGCATTTGCGCAAGGTCAAGGACCCCGAAACCGGGCTCGCACTCATCGAGGCTCGGGCGTAGCCGTGCGTGTCATTGGCAAAAAGGTCGGGGCCATTCCGGAGGGACATATCCCAAGCTGCACGACACGAGCCGGGTTTTGAACGACCTTAGAGGGGGAGAGGCATGGATTTAGAGGGGGAGAGGCATGGATGAAGGGATGCGTCGGGAATGAGCATCAGCGATCGTCGCTCACGAGGTCCATTGGAGAACCGCACGGTCGTCGTTACCGGGGCTTCAGCCGGAGTCGGGCGGGCAACTGCGCATCGTTTGGCCCGGGCCGGGGCGCGCCTTGGGCTGATCGCACGCGACCGGCACGCCTTGGCCGACGTCCAGGCAGAAGTCGACAAGCTCGGAGGTGTGGCGGTCTGCGCAGCGGCGGACGTTGCCGATGCCGGCGCCGTTTTTCGTGCTGCCGCCAAGGTGCGAGAGAGATTGGGTCCGATCGACGTCTGGATCAACAACGCCATGGTCACGGTGTTCGGTCCGGTGGCGGCAATCACGGCGGAGGAGTTTCGACGAGTCACTGAGGTGACCTACTTGGGCACCGTGCACGGCACGCTGGCCGCACTGCAGGGCATGCGCCCGAGGAACTGCGGTCACATCGTCCAGATCGGATCGGCACTCGCCTATCGGGGGATTCCGCTGCAAGCGCCCTACTGCGCCGCCAAGCACGCGGTTCGCGGATTCACCGCCTCTCTCGACAGCGAACTCGTTCATTGCGGCAGCGCCATCCGCGTGTCGATGCTGGAGCTGCCGGCCGTGAACACGCCGCAGTTCGACTGGGCGCGCTCGCACCTGCAGCGCCAGCCGCGTCCCGTGGCTCCCGTCGTGCAACCCGAATTGATCGCGGATGCGATCTACGGGACGATCCTTGCGCCGCGGCGCGAGACCTGGATCGGGTGGAGCACGGCCGAGACGGTGATCGGCAGCATGTTGGCTCCGAGATTTCTCGATCGGTATCTTGCACGCGCGGCCGTGGACGGGCAGCAAACGCGCCTGCCGGTCTCGCCCGGCCGCAGGGACAACCTCGTCGCGCCGGTCCCTGAGCTCCATCGCACGCGCGGCAGCTTTGGCGGCGAGTCGGCAAGGCGGGCAATGGTCGTGAGCGGCACGGCTGGTCGGCTGGTCCCCGTAGCCGTCGGGGCGTTGGTATTCTTTGCGCTGGGCGCCTTGGCGACCCGCAAGCGACCAGGTCATGCGGAGCCGTCCGCCTGACTGTATGGCGCAGCGTCACGCTCCGAGCAGGACAATGCGGCGAACGCCGAGCCGCCCCACGAGCCAGCCCGCGATGATGCCGCCGGCGGCGGCGCCAATGTAGACAATGGCCCCCGCAGCAGCAGGCGCAGGCTGGATCAACGACTGATATGATACCGTCTCCGCTGTCGAAGACCCGAGAATGGCTTTCGAAATTAAGCGTGGCGGCGAGCTGCCCGCGGTGATGCTGGCGGGAGACCGCGCCTCGATGTCAAAATCGCGGCTTCGCGATCATCGCACGGCAACTCCGCGCGTGGAAGGGCGCAGACAGGGCACATGTCCGATAAGACCAAGTCCGATAAGACCAAGTCCGAGAAGGCCAAATCCGAGAAGGCGAGACTCGAGACCATCGCCGCGGCTCATGGCATCGCGTTGGATCACAACTTCGGCGCGGTCGTGCCGCCGATCTATCTCTCGGCTACCTTCGCCTTTTCCGGGTATGAGCGCGGCGGCCCGCACGAGTACTCCCGCACCTCCAACCCCACCAGGTCCCTTCTGGCGGAGACCCTGGCGCAGCTCGAAGGCGGCGCCGGCGCCGTGGTCACCTCGTCCGGGATGGCGGCCGTCGATCTCGCGCTGTCGCTGATCCGACCGGGCGACCTCGTGCTCGCCCCGCACGATTGCTACGGGGGCAGCTATCGCCTGCTCGCCGCCCGCAGGGAGCGCGGCCAGCTCGAGGTCGCCTTTGTGGATCAGGGCAACGAGACGGCGCTCGCCGCCGCGCTCGGCCAAGGTCCAAAGCTGGTGCTCGTCGAGACGCCGAGCAATCCCCTCATGCGGATCGTGGACATCCGCTCGATCGCGCAGCGCGCACACGCCGCCGGCGCCAAGGTGGCGGTCGACAACACGTTCCTGTCGCCGGCCCTGCAGCGGCCGATCGCCCTTGGCGCCGACCTCGTCATCCACTCGACCACGAAATATCTCAACGGGCACTCGGATGTGGTGGGCGGCGCCGTCATCGCCGCCGAAGCCTCCGCCGTCGAGGCGCTGGCGGCCTGGGCCAACATTGCGGGCACGACCGGCGCGCCGTTCGACGCCTATCTCACGCTGCGCGGCCTGCGCACGCTGTTTCCCCGCGTCCAGCGTCAGCAGATGAATGCGATGGCGGTGGCGGAGTTCCTGGCCGGACACCCGCTCGTTGCGGCGGTCTACTATCCCGGCTTAAAGACGCACCCTGGCCATGCGCTCGCAGCGGCCCAGCAGGACGGATTCGGCGCCATGCTGAGCTTCGAGCTGAAAGGCAGCGTCGATGCCGTGCGTCGGTTCGTGGAAGCAGTGCACGTCTTCACGTTGGCGGAGTCGCTCGGCGGGGTCGAAAGCCTGGTTGCGCATCCGGCGACCATGACGCACGCCGGCATGGGGGAGGAGGCGCGCCGCGCCGCGGGCATTTCGGACAGCCTGGTCCGCCTGTCCGTCGGCCTCGAGGCCGAGGCCGACTTGATCGCCGACCTGGAGCGCGGCCTAGCCGCTGCGGCAGGCCGCTCGGGCCTGGAGGGTTCATGACATGCAGGACGATCCTCGTGAGATCATCGCCCAGCTTGCGGGGGCAATCCTCGCTACATCCGCGGACGCCATTCTGGCGACGGACCGAGGGGGCGTCATCCGCTTCTGGAATCCCGGCGCCGTCCGCGTCTTCGGATTCGCCGAGGGCGAGGCTGTCGGCGCCTCTCTCGACCTGATCGTTCCGGAGCGCCTGCGGCAGCGCCACTGGGAGGGCTACCGGCGCGTCGTGGCGACCGGCGCGACCCGCTATGGCGCCGGCGACGTGCTGGCCGTGCCGGCGCTCACCAAGGATGGCCGGCAGATCTCGGTCGAGTTCACGATCGTCCTGCTGCGCGACGCCAATCTCGACGTCGCCGGCATGGCGGCGATCCTGCGCGACGTCACGGTGCGCTTCGAGGAAACGCGGCGCCTGAAGCGCCAGCTGGCGGAGCGGGTTCGTTCCGTGGCCTAGTCGACACTCAGCACAGTCAGCCAGTGCCGGCGGCCGTCGCGCGCCGTCCAGGCGATTGACTGGCCGGACGAGAGGCCGATGAGCGCGGCGCCGATCGGGGTCATGATGGAGATCCTGCCCTGGGCGATGTCGGCTTCGCCGGGGAAAACCAGAGTCATCCGTCGGTGCTGTCCGTCGGAGCTGATCTCCACAGTCGAGCCCATCCGCACAACGTCAGCCGGAACGGCCTCGAGCGGGACCACGCGAGCCCTCTGCATCTCGGACCGGAGCACAGTGGCCACTTCGGGAGAGCGCTCCTCGGCCGCGACAGCGAGGCTCGTGAGCCGCTCGTGGTCGGTCTCGCTCACGACAATCGGCGGCATCGGGTCGGCATTCTGCTGTAGCAGGGCCATCTGGGTCGTCATGGTCATGGAGCTCCTGGGGCGACAGTGCGGTGCAAAGAAGATTCGGCCGATCGCCGCGGGCGGGGCCGTTCAGCTCAGAAATAGTGGAAGGGCTTATGAAGGCCGCAGGCCGTGCATCCCCGGCTCGGCTTGATCATCGCCGAGCCGGGGCTAGAAAACCGCGACCGTATGGGTCCGGAGAAAGGATGCACGCGCATTGCTCATGAGCATCAACTTGGTCCATTTCTGCGCTTTGTCAAGCCCAGGGGGCCCGGAGCCCGGATGATCGCGTCTGGCAGAGCGCAGCACAATATCCATCACACAAGGGTGATGCCGGAGTGATGGCCTTCGCGGGAATACTTCGCTTCCCGACAGGATCGTCTAGGCGGCAATGGCGCCTTTTCTCGCCCATGAGCCGGGAGAGAGATTGGGGCAAGATCGAGCCAGCGACGGCAATCGAGCCCGAGTTTCGCCAATGCCCTTTGCCATCTACTGCAAGCGGGGCACACGCTCCGGCATGCAAAATACAAACTCGAGGAGAACGATCATGAAGACCATCCTGTCTGGGCTCATCGCTGTGTCCGCCCTCACGGGAATCGGCGCTTCCGCCCATGCGGCCTGGAATGCGAGCGCCCTCCGAACCTACCAGGGGGAGTCCGTCGCCCCGATGCGGCAAGCTCAGCCGGTCATCTGGACCGACGAGGACCAGAGGAGCTTCTGGAACCAGCAGGAGGATCGCGGAGGCTAGTGCTGCGCGGGGGCCCATCCTGCGACTCCCCACTGTTGCGAGGCCGCCACCACTGCGGTGGCGGCCTCGCCCGTGCTCGCTCAGTCCACTCGCTCACTCCAGGGGGCAGCGAAGCCCGGTCCGACAGTGTCAGCATCCCGGTCCACGAGCCCCCAGCATCGTGAAGGCGGCTCCGTCGGATTGAGCAATCGGCGGGGGCTCAGCGTGGAGCCGAAGTGCCGCTCGCGTGACGACAGGTGTCTTCCCTGTGGCGGTCAGGAATTGCCCCAATACCGGGCGATGTCGCGCAGCGCGTAACGTCGGATACTCAGAGTGCCTGCCGTCGCAAGCCCAGATTTGTTGGGGTTCTGAAGCAGGAAGGCGACCACGACCCCGCAGATTGGTGTGGCATTGGCGGTGCCCTCCCTTGCCCGTCCCGCTGCGTCGGGCGGCATCGAACCACAACGCTCGCGTGCCGCCGACCTCTCGCCACCCAGTTGTCGCCTCAAGCTCACCAGCATTTGACCCCTGCAAGAAGCCAGAGTGAGCTTTACAATCCTGCCTCGCGGCCAAATGTAGGTGTGAAATGGGACGCGACCCATATGGCACTTGTGGCGACCTCCGTCCGCTAAGGCCCTCGTTCGCCTGGACTCGAGAGGTCCGCGATCTCAACAGACAGGAGGTAAGCCGTGCTGAGAAACACGAGCGCTCTCCCGGCGATCGCCGATCCTTCGGCAAGTGTCAATCGGGTTCCCGCACTCTCGTCTCAGCCTGGCGCGTCGACCGTGTCCGTCGGGTTGTCCCGCCCCCGCAGCGGCTGCGACCATCGGGGCGCGGGGCGCGTTGAAATCTCTCCGTCTGGAGCCGTCGAGCGGCAATCGATGCTTGGACGCGGCATAAGGGCGGAGCTCGTCCGATCGAGGAGCCGCAACAGGATCGAGTTTCGATATAGCGGCCCATCGCACCTGATCCTGGCCTACGAGCAGGGCGTCCGCCGCGGCGGGGAGACCTTCGTCGACGGCATGGCGACATCGACGCTGCAGGATTTGACGCGCAAGCTCACGTTCCTGCCCGCCGGTCACGACTATTTCGAATGGCATCAGCTGCGCACCTCGGCGCGTCTCCTGTACGTCTATTTCGATCCGGCGGCGCTCGACGTCCACTCCGCGCCGACCAACCCGATCAACTCCCTCAATCCGCGTCTGTTCTTCGAGGATGCGTCGCTGTGGGGCACCGTGGACAAACTGAAGGGCTTGATCGAGGGTGCCGGTCGGGAGAGCCTGGGCTACTTCGAGGCGCTCGGCGCAGTGCTCATGCACGAGCTGCTGCGGCTCAGCGGCCACGGCGGCCCTCCCGCCCGTGGAGGGCTGGCGGCTTGGCAGCAGCGACTCGTGTCCTCGTACATCGAGGAGCACCTTTCCGAGCACATGTCGCTTGCATCCCTGGCTCGCCTCGTTCGCTTGAGCCCGTACCACTTCAGCCGCGCGTTCAAGCAATCGTTCGGCATGCCCCCGCACCGCTATCATACGTATCGCCGCATCGAGCGCGCCAAGGTCCTGCTGGAGAGGCACGCACTCTCGGTGACGGATATCGGCCTGAGACTGGGCTTCAACGAGGCGAGCTCGTTCACGACCACGTTTCGCAAGGTCACCGGGCTCACCCCAAGCCGCTATCACAGAAGCATAGCGCGCCTGCCCGCACAAAATTGACCCGGTCCGCGACCGGCTCGCGCCGACGTTCGTCAGAAGCGTTCGTCGCAACGGTTGCGGCGCCAGTCCGTGCACCTACCGGGGGCGGCGCGATTTCCCCTCCGGGCAACAATCGCCTCGGAACGCCAGCGGAAGGATCGGCGCGTTCCCAGCAATAATCGTCTATTCGTGCAAACCGGGCGCAAGACCGCGCCCTTCCATTCTGGAATTCCTGCTCCAGGTAGCGGTTCAGCATCCAGCCTGAGACAACGGCCGCCAAGCCTAGTTCCGGCCGTCGGCCGGCACTTTCTGCGTGGCGAGGAGTTGAGAGAGACATGAGCTCAGCGACAACTGCAGCGCGGTCAGCCGCGGCTAAGGCCACCACCGCCGACCGGCAGGCTCCGCCGGCCACCCTCGTGATATTCGGTGGAGGCGGAGACTTGACCAGACGCCTGGTCGTGCCTGCGCTCTACAACCTCGTGCGGGCGCGAAGGCTGGCCGATGGCTTCTCGATCGTCGGCGTCGGCCGGGGCGACGCCGATACGCAGTCATGGCGGCACGACCTGCGGCAAATGCTGCAGTCGCTCGCTGACGAGGGCGGCGGAGAGTTTCAGGCCGATGGCATCGACGAGGGGGTGTGGGACTGGCTCGCGAGGCGCATGACGTTTCTCACCGGGGATTTCACCAAGCCCGAGATCTACGGCAGGTTGAAAGCGTTCCTCGCGGAGCAGAGCGCCAGGCAGGGCAACGGGAACGTGCTGTTCTACCTGGCCGTTGCCGACAAGTTCTTCGGGCCGATCATCGAGCATCTCGGCCGCGCGGACCTTACCCGCCAGACGAACGGCGCCTGGCGCCGCGTAATCATTGAAAAGCCGTTCGGCCACGACCTCGCCTCGGCGCGGGCGCTCAATGCGCAGATTCTGAGGATTCTGAGCGAAGACCAGATCTATCGGATCGATCATTTCCTCGGCAAGGAGACGGTCCAGAACATCCTGGTGCTGCGCTTTGCCAACGGCATCTTCGAGCCGCTGTGGAACCGCGAC